>DAOUZE010000167.1 GCA_030665765.1 Filomicrobium sp. | reverse complement strand
ACCTGCGTACGACGGCGATCGAGTACCGTTCCAAGCTGTTCCTGGTGCCGCCACCGAGCAATTTCTCACTGCCGCTCAAGATCTTGGGGACCTGGCACAAGATAAAGGCCGCCCTGGATTGGGCTCGTCTTGCGACACAATGGACCGGTCCGTCACCCTTTGCTGAGCTGAAATCGGCACGCCGCACGAAAATTCCTGACCCAGAGCTGCGGGACCTGGTCAACGAGCTCATCGCAAAGCAAGGTGGCACGGCACTGCCGCCACGGGGAGCCGCCCTGCTTCGCGAACTGAGTGGCAAGAAACCCTAGTCATGGCTCATCAGCCCGCCCAGCCTGTGTAGCGGGGATGAGTTGCCAATGTCTGGAGGCCCCGGTATCAAGCTGGGGTTTGGTCCAGCACGTCGTGTGCCGGGCTCGGGAGAATTATTCAGGGCACCATCAAGCATATGTCGGAGCTGAAACTGATCGCGCTTGACGCCGAGGACCTGCAGATCATCTCGGCGCATTTGCAGGACGCGGTCGGCCGGATGAGCGATATCGCCTATGAACAGAACGCCAAACGCTTTGCCTTGGTGCTGAATCGCTTCGATTGGTCGGCTGTCGTATCACCCAATAAGAAGCCGCAGGACGCTTCCTTCGAACGGCGTCAGTCCGCTTTGCGCTTTGAACAGGTCAACGCAGTGCGTAGTCTGAAGCTGGATAGATCTCGTCCCGGCGAAGTGATTTCGCTGCTCGCGATCGGCTTCGAAGAGACGAATGCGCCTTCCGGCACTGTGACGCTCCACTTCTCGGGAGGTCCACAGATTGCCCTCGATGTCGAATGCATCGAGGCCGAACTCGTTGACCTTGGTGCCGCTTGGTCAACCAAGAGCCGACCCCAACACCCAGGTGCGGCCGAAGAAGACGCTTGAGGCAACAATTCGCGGGGTGGAAATGCGCAGGACTCCGCTCCCAACCCGTCTAATACTTACTGCGGGGAACGCAAAACGTAATGGCCAAACGACTAAACAACACCGATCCGGGTTTTGACCAGGCGTTTGCAGACTTGCTCGCCGAAAAACGCGAAGTCTCCGAGGAAGTCGACGGCGTCGTCTCTGAGATCCTCAAGGATGTCCGAACCCGCGGCGATGCCGCCCTCATCGAGATTTCGCGGAAGTTCGATCGTATTGAGCTGGACGAAGCCGACATTGCGGTTTCCACCGACGAGGTCGCTGAGGCGGTGCAGCGCACTAAAAAGGAAACCCCGGACGCGCTCGAAGCTCTCAATTTTGCCTACAGTCGCATCTTCGCCCACCATCAGCGCCAGAAACCCGTCTCCTCCCGTTACAAAGATGAGACAGGCACCGAACTCGGCGAACGCTGGACCCCGGTAGAATCCGCCGGCCTCTACGTGCCAGGCGGCCTAGCATCCTATCCCAGCTCGGTCCTAATGAATGGCATCCCGGCCAAAGTGGCCGGCGTCGGACGCATCGCGATCGTGGTTCCGACGCCAGGTGGTGAAGTTAATCCATTGGTGCTCGCCGCAGGCAGCATGATCACCCACGAGATTTATCGCGTTGGTGGCGCGCAGGCGATCGCCGCGCTGGCCTTTGGCACCGAAACAATTAAGTCGGTGGCCACGATCGTTGGTCCAGGCAACGCTTACGTCGCCGCCGCCAAGCGGCAGGTCTACGGGACGGTAGGGATCGACTCGATTGCCGGTCCTTCCGAGGTGTTGGTGATCGCCGATGCCGGCAACGATCCCGAGTGGATCGCCGCCGATCTTTTGGCGCAGGCCGAACACGACAGCGCCGCACAGTCGATCCTGATGACCGACGACCCAGTCTTTGCCGATGCGGTGGAACAGGCCGTCGAGCGTCAGCTCGCCAAACTACCGCGCCGCGAAATCGCGGCTCCGAGTTGGCGCGATTTTGGAGCTATCATCGTGTTGGATTCGTTGCAGGCGGCGCCACCGATCGCTGACCGTATCGCTGCCGAGCACCTTGAGATCGCAACCCGCGACGCCGAAGGCCTGATGGACAAGATCAACAATGCCGGCGCCATCTTCATTGGCTCCCACACGCCTGAAGTGATCGGAGACTATGTTGCCGGAACCAATCACGTATTGCCGACCGCGCGCTCGGCACGCTTTTCCTCGGGCCTCGGCGTCCTCGATTTCCTGAAGCGTACCTCTATCCTGAAACTCGACGCCGGTGCACTTGAGGCCCTCGGACCATCCGCGATGACCCTGGCTCGATCGGAGGGGCTGGAAGGCCATCGCCGTTCGGTCGAGGTGCGCATGAGAAAACCCGGCTGAGGGTATTGCCATGTCGGAATTTGCCCCATCACCATTGTCGCGCTCTAGACTTTTCGAGATCAACCTCGATCAAGCTACGATCGCTCGCAAAAACCCCAACGTTGAACACGAGCGCGAGGTTGCTATTTTCGACATCCTCGAATCCAACGAGTTCAAGCTGGTCGGTCATGACAATGGACCCTACCGCCTCGACCTTTCGATCGCTGAAGATCGATTGGTGTTGACCGTCGGGAACGAAAACGAGCTGGAGCTTGAGACGCACGCATTGTCGCTGCAGCCCTTCAAGAAAATAATCAAGGATTACTTCCTCGTCTGCGACAGTTATTACGAGGCCATCCGCACCGCACCACCGTCCAAGATCCAGGCGATCGATGTCGGTCGGCGCTGTCTGCACGACGAGGGCAGTCGGCTCTTTGCTGAGCGGCTGGATGGAAAAATCAATGTCGATTTCGATACTGCGCGAAGACTCTTCACGCTGATCTGCGCTTTGCATTGGAAAGGTTGAGCTGGTGCCGCTGGCGGGGGCCCAAAACGCCGACGTACGGCGCGTGCTTTTTGCCTGCAGCCTCAACGCCGTCCGCTCGCCGATGGCCGAGGGTATTCTGCGTTACCTATTCGGCTCGCGCATGCAAGTACGCTCGGCAGGCGTCCGCGCCGGCGAAATCGATCCCTATTGCGAAACGGTGATGAGCGAGATCGGCATTGACGTTTCCAAACACAAGCCCATCGCCATTTCCGAGTTCGCGGATGAAACCTTCGACCTCATCATCTCCATGTCGCCGGAGGCACATCACCAGGCCCTGGAACTGACACGTACGATGCCTGCGCGCGTCGAGTATTGGCCTACTCTCGATGCGACTGCACTACCTGAAGATGCCAGCCATGAGCAGATCCTGGCCAGTTACCGTAAAGTCCGCGACCACATTTTCCGTCGCGTTAAAACGCGTTTCGCTGTTTCCGGCGGGCCGTCGACTTGATTTTCACGATTGCAGCTGTGAGGTGTCTCTCGCATCAGCTGCGGCTGTAGGTTAGCAATAAGATTCTTGGCCACGGTCACGTTGCAAAGCTGACGGCAGCCGGTGCTGATTGTAATGGATGATACTTATGTTCTTGCTCGATGCGATCAGAGAAAATTACAGTGGTCCCACGCTAACGGCCTTCGGTGTCCTGACCGGCGTTATTCTCTTCGGCGCCTCCTTGACACCTTCTTTGATGCCCCGTGATCCGGTCATGCAAGGCTTGCTCGGAGGTGTCGTTGCCGCTTTGGGTTACGGATTTGGACTTGCCGTTCTCTGGCTATATCAATTCATGGAACTTCCAATGCTGCCAAATTCATGGCGGCCGGCACTATCGATACTCCTGTATGGTTCGGCTGTGGTGATTGGGATCTACTTCCTTTCACACGCAGCGGATTGGCAGAATTCTACCCGCTCGGTCATGGGGCTCGACCCCGTTGCCACGGCCCACCCTTGGACCGTTGCGGCAGTCTCGCTCGGCGTGTTCTTAGTGCTCTGGATCAGCAGCCACTTCTTCGGTTTTGTGCTGTATCAAGTGAACGAAATTCTGATGTCTTATCTGCCCACGCGCACCGGCATGGTGATCGGGACTGCGCTTGTCCTTTGGCTGTTCTGGGCCGTCATTGATGGTGCCCTCGTGCGGACCACGTTTAGAGCCGCCGACAAGTCCTTCGAAACCGCAGATACATTTTTCGAACCCGATATTCCGCAGCCGACGGATCCAAAGAAGACGGGCAGCACGGCGTCGCTTGTCGATTGGCAGGAGATGGGGCGATGGGGCCGACATTTTGTTAGTAAGGCGCCGACGAAGAAGGAGATCTCCGAGTTTGCAACCGGTGAGATTAAGGATCCCGTTAGGGTCTATGTTGGTCGTCGGTCGGCGAATAGCCCCCGTGAGCGCGCCGAACTTGCCCTGCGGGAACTTATCCGAACCGGCGGGTTCGAGCGATCTGCACTTGTTGTTGTGGTCCCCGTGGGCACTGGTTGGCTGGATCCCGGCGGTCACGATACGCTGGAATTCATGCTGGGCGGCGACGTTGCAACAGTTGCCGTGCAGTACTCCTATCTCACCAGCGGTCTATCGTTGCTTTCAAATCCCGAGTATGGCGTCCAACAGGCTCGCGAGCTATTCGACGTGATTTATCACTACTGGACCGAGCTGCCTAAGGACACGCGACCGAAGCTCTATGTCCATGGCCTCAGCCAAGGCGCGTTGAATTCTCAGCTAACCTTGCCGCTATTGGACGTCCTTGGAGATCCGATCAACGGCGCGGTTTGGACCGGATCGCCGTTCTTGAGTCCGTTTTGGCAGGATGTCCGCACCAATCGCCAACCCGATAGTCCTGCCTGGCGGCCTCGCTACGGCAACGGTTCGCTTGTTCGCGTTGTCAACCAGACCGGCGGCTGGGATGTCGATGGCGCCACCTGGGGCCCCATCCGAATCGTTTTTCTTCATTACGGAAGCGACCCGATTGTCGCTTTCACGTTCGATACCGCTTTTAGACGGCCGGATTGGCTCAACGAGCCGCGCGCCCCAGATGTCTCACCGGATTTGCGCTGGTTCCCTGTCGTCACCATGCTGCAAATCGCGCTCGATATGATGATCTCGTTGGATATCCCGCGTTACGGCCATTACTACATCGCGCCTGATTACATTGACGCCTGGGCGTCTGTCACCGACCCGCCAGACTGGAGCGATGAACAGGCCGAGAAACTCAAAAAGCTCTTCGCGAGCCGCGGCCCGTCCTTCTGACTCTGGTAGGTAGCACGGGCAAAGATCCCTCATCGCGTTCCTGTCAGCAACCGCTCGACACCGCGCTTCACCTCATCCTTGATCGGCTCCGAGGCCGCCAGGATCTCTTCGATCTTATAGAAATCGAAGCTGTGAAAGGCGGAGATCTCCGGCCGCAGTAGCAGGTCGGGCACTTCGTGCTTGAGCTTCTCGGCCACCAGCGAATGCAGCACGATCTGCGAAGCTCCAATCCAAGTGTCCAGCGATCCGGGAACAGATGTATCGGCTTGCATCTGCTTGCCGGTTACGTCAACCGCGATCGTGAACTGGGCAGCGCCGCGGATTACGTCGAATGCGGTCGGGTTTACAAAGCCGCCATCGATCAGCACACGGCCTTCGATCTGCACAGGCGTCAGCAGAACCGGCAATGCCGACGACGCACTGACAGCTGGCAGCAGGGGGCCACTGTCGATGACAACTTGTGATTGCGCGTGAAAATCGGTGGCGACCACACACAGCGGTATCGTGAGCTCCTCGAACATCTCTGGCAGCGTGTTTGGAAGAACCGCGTTGAACACTGTCTCCGGAGCGATGATCGCCGGGCTTGAGAGCGAGAAGATCGACGACCAGGTTTCTGTTTCGGTAAACACCCTGCGGATCAGCTCAAGACGTTCTTCGAACAGTTCGATGGCGAATGCCCGCAGTTCGCGCCCGGACATGCCACTGGCGTAGCAAGCGCCCATGATCGCACCCATCGACGTCCCTGCAATCTTCAGTGGCTTGATGCCGAGATCGTCCAATGCTTCAAGTACTGGAATATGGGCAAGCCCCTTCGCAGCACCGCCGCCCAACGCCAGTGAGAATGAAGCGCCCGCGGGTGTAGAGATCTCGCCATCGTCGCTCATATCATGCCCTCAATTAACTGTCTGACCGGCGGCTCCGATTTATCGTTTCCGTGACCTTGCGAAAGCAAATAAGCCGCGGGCAGCCGATTAGTCGCATTGCAATTGTATTGAAGTCGCCAGGCTCGGCTAATCGAGCTGTCATGGCGACGAAAAAAACAGCCGAACGCGGCAGACAGTGCGGGGCCGATCGGTGCAAACATACGGTAGGCAAGTTTAAGTATCTAAAGCACGCCCGAGATTTTAGACTCACTAGCAGCCCACCGCCAACGCGGTAGCCGTGTGAGGTTCAGATATCGTGAGGCGTCTGCTTTTGGAGTGTGATGAGGATCACCGGTTAAACAGCAGAAGCCCGAAATCAGTTGCCGCCCAGCTTCCGATGGTATCGCGTAAAGTTATAATGAAGACCAAGAAACGTCAGTTGTCTCTCGGAATGGCCTTTGCGAAAAGGTTATCCCATTTCATACGCGGCATTCTCAAGACTAAGCGCGAGAGCGCAAGCAAGTAAGCGTGCAAGGCCGGTTGAGCTGGCCTCTGCAGCGCGAGCCGCACGTGCGGTTCGTTCAATCTGGTGCCGTGTTGGAGGCTTGGAAAAACAATCAAGTTCGTGACGCAGTGTTGAGCCGAGCTCGCCCAACATTTCTGTACTTTTCATCCACGCTTGAAAACGGTCGTAGGGAATATCAACTGAGTCAGAATTATTCATTGCGATCCCCTCTATGTTTTGCGGAGACGCGCAACATCAAAGCGAACAACCCTAGGTTATTGCGACTCGGACGATTTGGATCGAGAGTTTCTGGATAAGCTGTGGAAAAGTTGGTTTCGTGCGAGCCGCCGGTGTTCAAGAGCGACAGGGTAATTTGTTGCCGCGGAGTATCGGGCATGGCCGTAGTATCAAGAGAAACCAAGTCCTTATCGCTTCGAATGAAGCGTTCTGACGAATTGAGGAGTCGTTATGCTCAAAAGGCTGTTTGAGGTCCTTGAGGGGCGTCATCCCCCAGATATCAACAAATCCGAGGATGATACGAAATTGGCTGTTGCAGCCCTAATGGTCGAGGCGGCGCGAATGGATCAGAACTTCGATGATCGCGAGCGTTCCAAGATCGCTGCGCTACTGGCCGGCAAGTTTGAGCTGTCCGGTGAAGAGACCGAATCCTTGATCGGCAAGGCGGACAAGAAGATCAGCGACACCGACCAGAACTTCCCGTTTACGCACGCCATCAACATGAACATGGACGGCGGAGAGCGTGTTTATGTCATTGAGATGCTGTGGAGCGTGGCCTACGCCGACGGCCAGCTTGACCCTTATGAAGATGCACTGATCCGACAGATCGCGGGCTTGATCTACGTGAGCGACCGAGACCGCATGCTGGCGCGCAAACGGGCCCTCGAAAAGCTAGGCATTGCCTAGCTGATCGGCACTTCCTTTCGCACGGCGATTTCGATACGCGGACAACTCCGGTTCCGTTAGGCGTAAAGTCGTGGAGCGAACAGTGCCTACTGCCGCTGCAGAAAGAACCGTTGACCGCCGCAGATCACTTTTTGACGGGGGCGGCGTTTGGATGCTCAAGCCCGCCGGCACTGCGGACCATGAAAAACTCCGCGAGATTCTCCAATGTTACGTACCCC
>DAOUZE010000282.1 GCA_030665765.1 Filomicrobium sp. | reverse complement strand
GACGTCGACCCGGAGATGCCGCTGCTCTGGCTCTTGCGCGACGAACTCAAGATGACTGGTACAAAGTTTGGATGTGGAATCGCCCAGTGTGGCGCTTGCACCGTTCACATCGATGGGGTTCCAACTCGGTCTTGCCAGACTCTGGTCGAGGACGCCGTTGACAGCGAAATAGTCACCATCGAAGGCGTCGCCGGGAGCGAAGCAAAAGCGGTGCAAGATGCCTGGATCAAGCATGACGTTCCCCAATGCGGCTACTGCCAGTCCGGCCAAGTCATGAGCGCAGTCGCTTTGTTACGTGAAACTCCAGCCCCAACCGATGAAGACATCGATTCCGGGATGAGCGGCAACCTCTGCCGATGCGCCACCTACGTCCGCATACGTCAGGCGATCAAGACCGCCGCCGAGACCCTCAAAGGCTGACCCGGAGGCCGTTAAATGCAATTCCTTTTTGATAAACATAATACCGCTACCGACATCACTGGCGCCGATGCAACGCAGCCGACCCGTCGGACGGTCTTGAAGAGCATCGGCGGCGTCGGCTCTGGTCTGGTCCTGGGTATGCAGCTACCCATTGCTGCGAAGGCCGATTCCGGCGCAGCTGCAGTCATCAAAGGCGAAGCCGGCACCGCAATCTTCGCCCCCAATGCCTTCATTCGCATTGCCCCCAACAGCACTGTCACCGTTTTGATTAAGCACATCGAATTCGGTCAGGGACCTTACACAGGGCTGACGACGCTGGTCGCCGAAGAGCTTGATGCCGACTGGTCACAGATGCGCGCCCAATCCGCTCCCGCCAACACCGCTCTTTATAAGAACCTATTATTCGGGGTGCAGGGCACTGGCGGCTCAACCGCGATGGCCAATTCCTACACGCAGATGCGAAAGGCCGGCGCCGCCGCTCGTGCTATGCTGGTCGAGGCTGCTGCCAAGGCATGGAGTGTACCTGTCGACGAGATTACCGTGTCGAAGGGCGTGATTGCTCATGAGGGGGCGGGAAAGACGAGCACGTTTGGCGAGTTCGCCGAGGCCGCCGCCAAGCTTACTCCACCAGCAGAGCCTTTCTTGAAAGACCCTTCCGAGTTCGTACTGATCGGCACCGAGCTTCCAAGGCTCGACAGTAAGGCCAAGTCAACGGGCCAAGCAGAGTTCACCATCGACGCCGACCGTCCAGATATGTTGACGGTGCTGATACAGCGCCCACCGGTTTTTGGCGGCAAACTTAAGAGCTTCGACGACAGCGAAACACGCAAGGTTCCCGGCGTTGTTGACGTTAAGTCTCTGCCGCGCGGTGTCGCCGTTTATGCCGAAGGTTTTTGGGCAGCCAAGAAGGGCCGTGACGCTCTTCAGGTCGAGTGGGACGAAAGCGAAGCTGAAATCCGTTCGACAGCCGAAATCGTGGCTGACTACCAAAAATCGGCAGCCAGTACCGGCAAAGTGGTAGCCACGGTCGGCGATGCCGAGAAGGTGCTTGCGAACAGCGGTAAAACGGTTGACGCAGAGTATATCTTCCCCTACCTCGCGCACGCGCCGATGGAGACTGAGGATTGCCTGATCGAAGCCACCGACAGCGGTGCTAAGGTTTGGGCCGGTTCTCAGTTTCCGACGCTCGACCAGGGTGCTGTCGCACAAACTCTTGGCCTGCGTCCCGAAGAGGTCGAGCTCGAGACCCTGTTTGCCGGCGGCAGCTTTGGCCGTCGGGCCACGCCAGTCGCTGATATTGCCTACGAGTGCGCCACCGCTGTGAAGGCGATAGATCGCAAGCGCCCGGTCAAGCTTATATTCACGCGGGAGGATGACATCCAGGGTGGCTTCTATCGCCCTATGGTCGTCCATCGCATGAAAGGCGCCGTGGATGCGAATGGCAACATCTCGGCGTGGGACCACGTCATCGTCGGCCAGTCGATAATGGAGGGCACGCCCTTTGAACGAATGATGGTGGACGGCGTCGACCCGACCCTAGTAGAGGGCGCCAGAGAACTCCCATATGCAATTCCACACCTGCGCGTTTCCTTCCATAAGAAGTCGCTGGCCGTGCCGCCTTTGTGGTGGCGCTCAGTCGGTCACACCCATAACGCCTACTCCACTGAGACCTTTCTCGATGAACTCTTCGCTCTTGGAGGAAAGGACCCGGTAGAGGAACGCCTCCGCTTGATGGGCGACAAACACCCGCGTCTTACAGGCGTCCTAAAGGCGGTTGCTGAGCTTGCCGACTGGGGCTCGGCGGTGCCGGAGGGTCGTGCCCGTGGTGTCGCCTTACACAAGTCATTCAAATCCTATGTCGCGGAGATTGCCGAAGTCTCTGAGGGCGAGGAAGAAGGTGTGCCCCGCGTTCACAAGGTCTGGTGCGCGGTGGATTGCGGCATCGCCGTCAATCCCGACGTTATCCGCGCGCAGATGGAAGGCGGCATCGGTTATGGGCTGGGGCACATTCTCTACGCAGGCATCACTCTCGAAAACGGCCGCGTCCAGCAGTCGAATTTTGACACGTACCGCTCGCTCCGCATCAATGAGATGCCTGAGGTGGAGGTTGCGATAGTCAAGTCCGCGGCATCTCCAACTGGGGTCGGCGAACCTGGCGTTCCTCCTGTCGGCCCGGCTGTCGCCAACGCATGGGCGAAACTGAATGGCAAACGGGTTCGTAACTTACCGTTTTTGGCGATTGATGCGTAACACCGGCTTTTGCCATCAGCGGGTGGGATCAATTTCGGTCGACCGACCGTCATTTGCTCCGCTGGTAGCCGGGCTTAATTCTACGAGAGCTCCGAGCTGTGGCCCTGAACGGCTGCCCGCGGCACCAACTCCGGCTCCGCCACGAGCGCGTCTTCATCCGCATCAAGATCTGGACAGTATGATTTCCAGTCCGGCAAGTCGGCAAGAGTCGGATCGATATACGTGTGATGCCACAGCTGGGTTGCCAGCGCCCCCACCAGGCCCATCTCCACAGCATCGCGTTTGTGGAAAATTTGCGGTGTCTTGGGATAGCTCTGCCGCCATTTCTTGATCGCTTCGTAATCGAAATAACCGGTTTTGCGGATAGATTCTTCGCTCAACAACTGGTCGGTATAGGGCAACTGTCCATCCAGGAAGAAACTGTTCAGCGGTGCGCGAAACATAACTTTTCGGCGCCAAGCAACGTCCTTTGGAACCCATCGTTCGGCGACCAGACGCAGAAGATATTTGTCCTGGAAACCCTTCAGTTTCCAATCGGGGTGAATTCCCGCGAGGAAGTCGAAAACATCATTGTCGAGAAACGGGTAGCGCACTTCTACTGATTGGCTCATTGAAACCCTGTCGCCCTTCGCGGCGAGTAGGTGTCCGGCGAGGAAAATCCGCAAACCCCAATAGATCGAACGGTTCAACGGGTGCCAGCGTTGCATGCGCTCGAGGTCTGGCTCCATGGCGGCGAAGGGGTCGTGGCTGGCGACTTCTTCGAGCATTTGCGGGCTAAAGAGATTGCACCGAGATACATTCATTAGTGTAAAGAAGTACATAAAGGCGGACAAGCCGCCCGCTGACTGATTGTATTCGAGTAAACGCGTTTGGTTTTCGTCGCTTATTCCAAGGAAGCGACGGACGTTGGCAAGTACGGCAGGTGGGGCCAGCCCGCCCGTGGCTCGGCCAAGGAGCGAGAAACCACGCTCGAACTTAAACCAGGGGTAGCCAGCCAGCAGTTCATCGGCTCCCTGGCCGCACAGTGAGACTTTGAAGTTTTCGCTATGGACCCGCTTAGCTAAAAGCATTGTTGCCGCGCAGGCTGTGTCGACGACCGGTGCCTCGGCGGCGACGATTAGTCGTTGATAGCTGTTGACGATGTCGTCAGTGCCGCACGGATCGTAGTGAAGGTGACTGTCGACGTGGCTTGCCAAGCGCGCGGCCTTTTCAGATTCGTCCAGGGCCGGATTGAGGATCTTGCTTGTGAACGTCTCAGGCGCCTTACCACGAACGCTCTTTGCCAGGGCAAGGATGGTCCCTGAATCGACACCACCGCTTAGAAAGGCTGCAACAGGAACGTCCGCTTTAAGCCGGCGGTCGACAGAGTCGAACAGCAGGCTTTCGAATTTTTCGACCAACTCACCGCGGGTCCCGCGATGCTCCTGCCCTTGCTCCGGGAAGTCGATCGACCAGTACGCGCGTTCCTCGATTTTTGCAGTTTCCCGAGCGCTTCCCAGCTTGATCTTGAGGAAGCGTGCTGGCTGCAGCAAGTTGACGCCTTCAAAGCAGATCGAGGGACCGGGAACTGCCATAAAGGAGAACAGACAGTCGATACCGCGAAGGTCTGGTTTGGCTTCGATCAGTCCGGAAGCAAGCAACGCCTTGACTTCCGATGCGAACACAAGCCAATGCCGGTCCTGATCGCGGATTTGAGCCCAATAAAGCGGACAGATGCCAAACCGATCACGGGCTAGCAGGACGGTTCTGTTGACAGAATCGTAAACGGCAAAAGCAAATTGCCCATTCAGTTTGTCGAGAAACCTCTCCTCGTTCTCTTCCCATAAATGCGGCAGCAGTTCTGTATCACAGCGAGATCTGATGAGATGGCCGCGGGCTTGGAGGTCGGCGTGGATTTGGTCTTGATCATATAGTTCGCCATTGAAGACGGTGCAGATCTCACGAGTTTCGTTGAACATCGGCTGGTGGCCGTGTTCCACATCCATGATGCTCAGCCGTCGCGAAATCAGGCCGATGCCGGGCGCCCGAAACTCTCCCATTTCGTCCGGACCGCGGTGGGTTATAGCGTTGCCCATGCGCCGAATAAGGCGTGAGGGGATGTTCTGTGAACCGGAAAGGTCGATAATACCCGCTATGCCACACATTCTTTTGGGATCTCAAATCTTGCTGATGGATGAAAAGCTTCATGCC
>DAOUZE010000415.1 GCA_030665765.1 Filomicrobium sp. | reverse complement strand
CGACCTGTCCCACGCTTCCGTCGTGTTTTCTCCAGATCAGCGATACGCGTATGTCTTTGGTCGCGATGGCGGATTGTCGAAAATCGATATCCTGACTTCAACGTTGGTGCGGCGCATCATCCAAGCTGGCAATTCAATCGGGGGCGCCATTTCCGATGATGGGGTTCTCGTTGCCGTTTCCAACTATGAACCCGGCGGCGTTCGCGTTTTCGATGCCGCGACGCTTGAGTTAGTGGCCGACATTCCGGCCAACTGGAAAAACGGGCGATCGAAAACGATTGGACTGGTCGACGCGCCAGGCCGGCGGTTCGTCTTTACATTGTGGGATGCAGGAGAGACGTGGATCGCCGATTTTTCATCGGGTGCAACACCTACACTCACCAAAATAAGAGGCGTTGGTAACCAGCCTTATGACGCATTGATCACTGCGGATGGGCGTTACTATCTGACCGGCCTGTTCGGCGAGGATGGCATGACGGTGTTTGATCTCTGGCAGACACCTGTCGTGGCGCGCCGGATTCTTGCTGCCTACGGCAGGGGCCAGAAAAGACTTCCAGTTTATAAGATGCCGCATCTGGAAGGTTGGGCCCTCGCAGGAGACCGCTTCGTCCTACCGGCAATTGGCCGGCACGAGGTTCTATGGGTCGATGCCCGCAGTTTTAAAGAGTTGCGCCGGACGAAAGTTCATGGCCAGCCGGTGTTTGCTGTAGCCCGGCCCGACGGCCGGCATGTCTGGGTTAATTTCGCTCATCCGCGGAACGACACAATACAGGTGATCGATGCGATCTCCGGAACTGTCGTGCACGAACTCAAGCCAGGCCCGGCCGTACTCCATATGGAATTTCTGCCGCGCGGAAATGAAGTGTGGGTCTCCGTTCGTGACTCCAATGTCGTTCAGGTTTACGACGCCCGGCGCTTCACGAAGGTTGCGGAGATCCCAGCGAAGAGTCCGAGCGGGATTTTTCTGACGGCCCGCGCCTACCGGACGGGTCTTTGACGATGACCGATATGGCCCGCGATTCGATCGACATGAAACTGCTAGGTGCTTGGCAGCGCGATCTGCCCTTAGTACCAAGACCGTTCGCGGTTCTGGCCGCACACCTGGAAACCAGTGAACCCGATGTCATCAATCGCCTCAAACGCCTGTGCCGATCAGGTGCGGTTTCGCGCGTTGGAGGCGTCGTGCAGCCCAATGTTATCGGAGCCAGTACACTAGCCGCGATGGCCGCGCCGGATCTGCAAGTCGAGGAGATCGCGGCAGTCATAGGTGAAGAGCCCGGCGTGAACCATTCGTATCTGCGCGAAAACAAACAGAACCTCTGGTTCGTTGTCACGGGCCCTGATCGCGACCATGTCACGCAATCACTTGCCCGTATCTCAAAACGCGCGGGCCGGCGCGTGTTCGATTTGCGCCTGGAGCGATCCTACCACATCGATCTGGGATTTCCGTTGGATGGGTGGGGCGCGAAACATTGCGAAGCAATCGACGCGCCAGCACGTTGTGCCGCATTCGAACCACGGCAGGGCGATGCGCAGCTGATGCAGGCGCTGACACATGGCTTGCCGCTGGGGCCGTATCCATTTCGCTCGATTGCCGAGGCGCTTGGCCGATCGGAAGCTAGCGTCATTGCCCGTCTGACGCAGCTTCGGGCCGCTGAGGTCATAACGCGCCTCGGCGTGATCGTCCGGCACCGTGCGCTTGGTTGGCGATCCAATGCCATGGTGGTTTGGGACGTCAGTCCCGACGGCATCGATCGTGCCGGCGCCACGCTCGCAGCGATTCCTGGCGTAAATCTGTGCTACCGGCGCACCCGGCTCAAGGGAGAATGGCCCTACAATCTCTACTGCATGGTGCATGCCAAGGCTCGCGCGGATGCCTTGAAGATCATAACGCTGGCCTCAGAAGCGGCACGATTGACAGATTGTCCACGCCAGATTCTGTTCAGCAGCCGCTGCTTCAAACAGACCGGTGCGATGCTGACAGCACCCAAGGAGGCAGCGTGATGACCCGGTCAGCTGCACGCTCAAATATCACATTGGACGATGTTGACGCTACCGTCATCAATCTCCTCCAAGACGGATTCCCGCTTGTGCCGCGCCCGTTTGCACTTGCTGGCGAACAGATCGGCCTGAGCGAGGTTGAATTGATTGAGCGGGTCCGCCGGTTGCGGGAAGCAGGCATGTTAACGCGCTTTGGTCCGTTCTTCGATGCAGCGGCAATGGGCGGCGCGTTTTGCCTGTGTGCCATGGCGGTACCTGTCGATCGATTTGAAGAGGTCGCAACAAAGGTCAATGCACATCATGAAGTGGCGCATAACTACGAGCGTGCACATCGCTTGAACATGTGGTTCGTGCTGGCGACGCTGACGCCGGAAAAGATCGAGGCCGTTGCGCACGAGATCGAACTTGAAACCGGGCTGCACGTGTTGCGCCTGCCCAAGCTTGAAGAATTCTTCATTGGCTTCAAGGTGGCGGCATGAACAAACTCAAAGAATTGGACCGCAAGCTGATTCAGGCCACGCAAGCCGGTCTACCAATCGTCAAAGCGCCTTATGCCTCTGTCGCTGTCGAGATCGGCACCACGGAAGCCGATGTGATCGATCGTTTCGGCCGCTTGGTTGAACGAGGCATCGTTCGCCGGATCGCGGCTGCCCCCAATCATTATGCACTCGGGATGACCGCAAACGGCATGACGGTATGGGATATCGACGACGGGTTGGCCAGCCAGAAGGGGCGCGAGGTGGGAGCGCTCGACTTCGTTAGTCACTGCTATTTGCGTCCGAGGGTTCTGCCGGAGTGGCCATTCAATCTCTTCGCCATGGTGCATGGCCGAAATCGCGGGGAGGTCGAATCCAAGCGCTCAGAAATAGCGCAGCTACTTGGCGAAACCTGCCGAAAAAGCGACGTACTTTATTCGACCCGCATCCTCAAGAAAACGGGACTAAGGCTGTCCCAAAATGGAGATTAGCTGGTGTTCCGCCTCTCCTACTATATGAAGCAGCTTTTTGAACCAACGCCTGTGCGCGTACGCGAGGGATCCATCAAGCCCGTCGTGATCTGGAATCTTACGCGGCGCTGCAATCTGAAATGCCGGCACTGCTATGCAGTTGCGGC
>DAOUZE010000242.1 GCA_030665765.1 Filomicrobium sp. | reverse complement strand
TGTTCTTCGGCTTTATGGGCTTCAACGGCATTGGCGATGACTTCATGGAGCAGCTGCTGACGACGCCATCGGGGCTCACCTTCTTGTTCCTGGGCAACGTCGCGGGTGCGCTTATCGCCCTGTTCATATTCTCCATCTCCGTGATTTCGTTTCCGATGCTCTATGACCGCGATGTCGACTTCGTCACCGCCATGGTGACCAGCGTTCGGCTGGTCACCAAGAACCCGGTCCCCATGATCGCCTGGTGCGTCCTCATCGGCATCTTGACGGGGATTTCGCTGCTTTCGGTGTTCGTCGGCTTCTTGGTCGTGCTGCCGGTCATAGGCCACGCGAGTTGGCATCTCTACCGCCTCGGCGTCGAACCCGCCGCCGCCACCAAACCACTTGAAGCTGTAGCGACAGCTGGCTAGTAACGACGGGCCTTTGGGCCTCCCACGATGTGCGCGAGTCGGTTACCTTTCCGGCAACCAAACATCAGAAGGCGGCCATGGCCGATAAGACAACGCTGGTTGTACCGGGGAACCGTTTTTCTGTCCCGAAGGTCTTCAAGCGGGTCGTCCAGGTTGCCCTGGCTGTTGGCTGAACGGCGCTGCTTGCGCTCAGCGTCATCGCCGGCAACGCCATGCTCACCGACAAGAAAGGCCGATTGTTCAGAGGCCTCGACCAATGGCTCGCCTTCATTAACCGCCCCGACATTTTAGCGACCATGTTCCTCACCGCCCTCGTCGCCGTCATGCTGGTCTACTGGCAACGCGACCAGGAGCGGGGACGGCAGGGGAGGCTGTGCCTCCCAACCTCAAAACGCCGCCCGGCCGCGTGCGCCGATGAAGGCCAGCGTGTCTTTGTCGGGGTTGTTCGCCGGCTCGAAGATGACCTGCAGGTTCGGTGTCAACGCGAACACGTCGGTCACCTGCCAGCGATAAAACATCTCGGTTGAAACCTGCTCGCGCGGATCCGGGCCGAACGGTTGGCCCCAGCCGACACCTATGCCCAACACATCGGTGTTCTCAAAACGGATGCCGAGGCCGCCTGCAATGCTCTGGCGATACAGCGCGGCCCCGCCTTCCGAATAACCGGCGCGCAAGAACGGCAACCACCTGTCGCCAATGAACTGCGTCGCGCTGAACGCCAGCCCCCAGCTCTCGGGCACGCCCTGGCGCGTACGCTCATCGGCGTGCCAATAGGTGACATGGACGTTGTCGAGATAGCGCCGCTCGAATGAGGACGTCAGGCCGACCTCCACCGACTTGAAATACTCCTGGCGTTCAAAAAACGTCTCGAAGCCGGCGTTGCGCGCCAAGCCGTTGGCATCATTGATCGCCGCGACGACGTAAACGTTGTCGGTCAGCGCCGCCCCGCCCGCAACGCCGAGTCCCTGGTCGGGCGCCGCGATCGTCGGGTTGGTCGAAAACGCCAGGTTCTGAAAACTCGTCCAGGGATTGATCAGTGCGTAAACATCGAGATAGTCGGTTGCGTCGATCTTGCCGGCGATGAAGTTGAGCCGGCCCGAGCGGAAGTTCTGCCTCCAGTAGAGGTTGGTTAGCCCCCAATCGTAATCGCTGAATGGCACGCCGGTCGGTACCGCCGAGCCGGCTTCAAACCCGAGTGTCAGCGGTGAGACTTCGGTGCCGAGCCTGTGCCGGTTCTCGAATTTGTAAATGAGCGCCCCCGAGCTGGTGCCGCGGTTGAGAAGCGTCCAGGTGCCGAATGCGCGAAAGATACCGCCTGCCGCGTTGCGTTCTCCCGGACTGTTCGAGACATGCTGACCAAACGCCGTGTAATCGAATCCGGCCTGTAGACCAGTGCGCTGGTTAAGCTCTTCCTTGAAAGCAAACCACGGCGCGAACAACCGGCTTTTGAATGGTGTGCCTGGCGCCTGGGGCGCTTGCTTGCGGATGGCGGCCTCTTCGCCCAGCTCGCCCTCGACACTGCTGGGCCCTTGAAAACCAGAGGAGTCGGGAGCCGAGCTTTGCGCGAATGCCGAGGTGCAATGAGCAGCAACGATCACCCATGCGGACGCAAACGCGCCGATGCGTAATCTCCAGAAGGCGCCCATCGCTCGCAATTCCCCCCAAGTATGCCCCGGTATTCACGTTCAAAAAATTATTGTCTGTATGATTCGACCGATTTAGCAACCAACCGATAGCCAACCGAGACATCGGCCGCTCCGTCGACGAGCCGTAGATTCTGGCTCGCCAGCCCTGTCGACATCGCACCATCGACCCACACTGGTGCAAATAAGCCGCTCGTTTCGAATCCACCTTTAATACTGACATGGACGATCTGGTTGGCCGGCGGCGGCGGTACGTGGATGCACGCGCCGACATATGGCACTAGTAGGAACTCAGTGACTTTATCGCCCTCAAACTCGATAGGCAGCACGTAACCGGCGATCCGAACATTTGCGCCTTCAAGCGATGGCATCACGACTTCCGCCGCCTGCCGCCGCTTCTCGGTGATTTCGGCGCGCCGCGCCAGGAGCCCATCGATGTCGACACCTTGTGCGGTGAGCTTCCTCTCATAATCCGCTAGTTGTTCCCGCTCATCCTCTGAGACTAGGCGCCCGTTTGCCAGCCTATGACGGACACGCGCCACGAAGGATAAATCGACCAACTGTGCTCCTGTCAGTTCTTCGAATGGATCTTCGAAGGGCGCTTGCTCCGGCATCAGGTCTTGCCAGGTGATGGTGCGCACCTCGGCATGCGCCGGCCAGGCAACGATTGCCGCGGCGACAATCAAAAGCACCGTTCGCAGCGACCTATCGAAATCCGGGCGTTCGAAAACGCACATGTCGAATATCCTTCTTGGGTAGACCCAAACCCTTGAGCCGACGTAACTACGGGAGAGTAAAACTCCTACGGCGCGTGCCCGCTACTAGCGCCGCAGGAACATAAGAACCGCTCAGTTGAGTGTGTTCTTGTAAACTTTGCCATCCTTCATGATGAGCCGGATGGTTTCGATCGGCTTGTACTCCGGATCAGCATCGAACCACTTATCCGTGCCGCCAATCAGCTTGATATCCTTAAGCGGATTGCCATCGACCAGCAGAAGGTCGGCGTAAGCGCCTTCTTCAACGACTCCCAGCTTGCCGGCCTTATAAGGGTTGCGCGGCCCCGACAGCGCCAGCAGCTCACCGCCTGTCGAGGTCAGCTGCTTCAGCACTTCGAACGTGCTGTCGAAGGTCTGCGTCCGCCACCATAGCTCGTAACGGCGTGCCCGCTCCGCATCAGCATCAACGCCCACGTAGTCCGACGCGAACACGACCTTGACGTTGTTCTTGAGGAGGTTGAGGCCGAAGTCCTTGTATTGTTGACCGAGCGCTTTGACCTCTGGGATTTTCGCGGCAGGCATTAGTGGGTTGCGTGCAAGATCCGGCGAGATGCCCCACATTTGCGGAACTACAAAGCCACCCTCCTTGGCGATCCTCTTCATTGTCTCTTCAGAAATGAAGAACGCGTGCTCGAAGCTCTTGACGCCGCAATCCAGCAGTCGGTTAACGGACCGGTCATTGAAGACGTGAGCGCCGACGTAGGTGCCCCAGTCCTTCGCCGCTTCCACGGCCGCGCACACTTCCGCTTTGGAGTACTGTGTCGTATCGATCGGGTCAAAGCGCGAGGAGCCGCCGCCGCCCGCCATGATTTTGATCTGGGTCGCGCCAAGCCTGAGGTTGAGCCGGACCGCACGCAGGACCTCAGGAACTCCATCAGCAACGTTGCCAATGCCGAAGCGCTCGAAGTTTGACAAATCGCCTCGTGCCTGCCGGGTGTAACCGGCGTCCGCGCGGTCACGGAAATCGCCGTGCCCCGATGTCTGTGAGACAAATGCGCCTGATGGATAAAGCCTCGGGCCAACAATACGGCCGGAGTCGATGGCCCGCTTGGTCGCGAAAACTGGTCCCCCCATATCGCGCACCGATGTAAATCCATCCATCAAGAAGCGCTCCATCACGCGTACGGAGTTGATGGCCAGATCCGGCAGTTCCATGTCAGTTTCAACGGTACCAAAGTGGGCATTGATGGCAACGTGCGCGTGCCCATCGATGAGCCCCGGCATGAGTGTCCGCCCGCCGCCATCGATCACGGCGGCACCGTTGTTGGCCTTGAGGCCCTTGCCGATGGTCTTGATGAGGTTGCCCTCGACCAGAACGTCCTGGTCCATTGCCAGCGTGTCGTTCTTGCCATCAAAGATGTTGACGTTGGTGATCAGTGTGAGTTGCGGCTTCTCGGTCGCGGCGGCCAGTGCCGGAGTAACCAGCAATGCGGCAAGAGGCAGGTACGCAGCACGGCTCGACGCCGCCCAATCCATAAACCAAATCATTTAGTATTCTCCAAAAAGCGGTGAGCTCATTCTATACCGTCGACCGTTCGACGTGCGAGTGCATATTTTGCCTCGTGTTTGGAGCGTTCAAACACGAAGCCTCAACGCTAGTGGCACGCCATGCTAAGCCACTGCCAATAAAGCTGAAAATCTTGCGCCTTCAGCTCCCGTTCATATTTCCCAGCCGACACTTCCTGCCAGGGAGGACGAGGATTTCGATTGGAGGAAGACATATGACGATGCTTAAAAGCTCCGTCGCTCTGACCGCGCTGGTGTTGGCGGCGATGCCGGCTGAGGCTGGTGGCAGGGACCTCTATTATACCGCTTACAATGATTATCGGATCAACACGCCCGGGATCGAGCGCCGCATCATCCGGCAGCGCAAACGCATCCGCCGTGGCTTTCGTAACGGGCGTATCGGCCCTCACGCTAAAGACCGCTTGCGCGCGTATCTCCGTCGCATCAAGCAGGAGCTGTATTATGCTCGTGAGGACCATCGCGTAACGCGTCACGAGCGCCGCCATCTACATCGCTTGCTCAACGAAAACAGAAGACGCATCGCCAGCTTTCGCTTCCGTGAGCACCATCGCTACGACGGCGGCGACCGTGACAGCTACAAGGACGTCCTGCCCACCTACAAGAGCTACAAGGACGATTACCGGGAGCCGGAATACGGCAGCTACAAGGACGACGACCTGGGTGGTTACGACGACAAAGACGATGACAGCTATCGAGGTGATTACGGTCAAAGCTTGAAAGATGGTGTCCGCGACTATGGCTCCAAGGACCTGAGGTACTGATAGCGAGAGTGGGCCGGCTCAAAAAAATAGGGCGGCCCCTCCCCTTAGATCTTCCAGCCCGAGTGCATCGCTGCGACGCCGCCGGTCAGGTTGCGGTAGGCCACCCTCTCGAATCTAGCGGTGCGGATCATCTCGGCGAACCGTTCCTGGTTAGGGAATTTGCGGATCGACTCGACGAGGTACTGATAGCTCTCCTTGTCGCCAGCAACGGCTTCGCCGAGACGCGGGATCACCTCGAAGGAATGCAGATCATAAAGTTTGTCGAGCATCGGCACGTCGACTTCCGAAAACTCCAGACACATAAACCGCCCGCCGATCTTCAAAACCCGGTGAGCCTCATCCAGCGCCTTGTCGATGTGCGTCACGTTGCGGATGCCGAAGGCAATCGTGTAGGCGTCAAACGAGCGGTCGGGGAACGGCAGCGCCTCCGCGTTACCCTCAATAAGCGCGATGCGGTCGCTCAAGCCAGCATCGGCCACCTTGCGCCGGCCGACATCCAGCATCTCTGGCGAGATATCGCAGATAACCGCCGTCGCCTCCGGTCCCGTATGGCGCGCATACCTGAGCGCTACGTCACCGGTGCCACCGGCCACATCGAGCAGCCGGAACGGACGGCCCGAACCTTCGCG
>DAOUZE010000036.1 GCA_030665765.1 Filomicrobium sp. | reverse complement strand
CTTCAGCCTGGCGCAGCACGAACGCTATCTGCGCTTCTGTGAACTTCGACCGCTTCATCGATCTTCCTCCTCATGAGCCCTACGATCATAAGTGGAAAATTCCAGTCTCAGACGGTCCAGTTTTCGGGAAGCAGGTCAGCCATCGGCCAGCAACTATTCATCCTAGCCGGTTTCTGTTCGTAAGGTGTGCGCTGAACCTCTTTTTGCAGGTGATCCAACCCATCCTCATTCGCGCGTTTATCCAACTGTTCAGCCTCAGTCCTGGGAGCGCCACCGCTCATAGCCAGTACGGCGGCCAGCCGTAGTAATCGTGCAGAAACGCCTCGTATTCGCGATTGAGTTGCGCATCTACGTCATAGCGCGGGCTATTCTTGACGGCATCGGATGTAAGATCGAATGTAACGATCTTCTGCTCCCAATCGATTGACGTGACGGACCGCGGAGTTAAGAGGACTAATTTCCCTGGCAACTGTCGACCAGTATCAATAATCAAGTACCGTATCGACCACGTGGTTGTCTCAATGAGTAGGCCATTTAGGTAGCCCAGAGGTGCATCCGAACCCGAAATGCTAAATTGACTGATCGTTGCTATGCTGCGTAAAGGGGTCTCGCCTACTTTGGCCTGCGTGCCTGCTCCGGCGGTCTCGTTCTGCCCCCATGACTGCGACAGCATGTCAGGACCGCAGCTAGTCTCCACTTCGGATAGCTTAAGACCAAGAACAAATGATTCGTCAGGAAACTTTAATTCGCGCACGCTTTGAGGCGTGATCAGAACCCTATCCGAGTTGAGAAGCCCATTAGTCTCGACAGCGATGTATCGAATTGTCCAGGTCCGGTCGTCAAAGTAGAAGTCTCGAACAGTGCCGGCTCGACCGTCAGCGGCCTCCACATCGTACCTGATCAGTTCGGTCGAGCTCCGCAACATGATTCACCTCACTCTACCAGCAAACAGACCAATTTAGATCTAGTCTACGGCTCGATGTTGCTCTTTGAGCCGCGTCAATAAGATAGCATGCACTTATAAAACGACATTCTCCAAGTAGGTCGGCCCTAATGTGAGCGCAGGCGCGGATCGTCGACTGTCATGGTGAGGATGAGCATTGGGGCTGCAAAGGCGGGGTTTAGGCGCGGTTCTGCGCCTGCGGCCGAGGTGCTGCCTTGCGGTTCTCTACGTTGAACACGGCCCGACAGAACACAATCGTTCCTACAGCAGGCCAGAGTTTCTGCCGAAGAACGTGCGGGGACAGACGGTTCTCAAGCGTGATCTCGGCCAATGCTCTCTTCGACTGGCGTGCCTCGGCTCTGAGATCCTTGATTTCATCCGAGATTGCTTCCGCACTGCGTCACCGGCGAGCCGCTTCTTGCCGGCTTCGAGGAACTCTTTCGACCATTTTCACTAGAGGCTCTCGGCAATGCCTTCGCGCCGGCGCAGCTCGGCAATCGAATAGTCACCGCGGAAGCCTTCCGGGACAATGCGGATCTTCTCTTCAGCACCACGCTGCCTGGGCATTGCGCGCCGGATCCCTTTGACATGCGCTTCGGCCGTTCCGCGTGGCCCCGATTTCTGTCTCATCTTCGCTCCTAACTTGGCTAAGGATGATCCAAAAATCCTCCATTCGTGACAGACGTCAAGTGTCTCGTGATTGCTGATGGTCTACAATCTGCCGACTAGGTTTGCGTGGAACAAATCTCGACCGGAGGTGGTGGGCCGCACCCCAGCAGAGGTGGTGCAGTTAAGCATGTAATTCGGCGTATTCGGGTGAGAGCTGCCATTAATTCCCTGCGAGAGGGCAATTATATGGCTGGCTACTCTGTCGTGCACAAATCATTGCTTGGGGGCATTTGCGCCGTCGCTTAAGCTTAAAATCCCGGTGAATGGCTTCGCCCCACTTTACGAGAGCCAAATGGATAATTCGTCTGGAAGCCCGCTCCTGACTGATCTTTATCAGCTTAACATGATCCAAGCTTATCTGGATCACGGCGAGGTGCACGAGGCTGTTTTTGAGTTTTTTGTCCGCAAGCTGCCCCAAGCCGGGGGTGCCTAGTTGCAGCAGGCGTTGCCCAGGCGATTGATTTCCTCACAAGCCTTAATTTCTCGCTAGCTGATATTGACTGGCTAAAAAGCACAGAACGGTTCGGCGACGACTTTGTCGAATACCTTAAGCGCTTGCGCTTTACAGGCCATGTGCACGCAATGCCCGAAGGCACAATTTTTTTTCCAAACGAGCCCATTCTCCGCGTTACGGCGCCATTGCCTATCGCACAGCTTATCGAGACGCGTCTCATCAACATCTTGCACTTCGAAACGCTGATCGCAACGAAGGCGGCGCGGTTCGCACTGCTGGCTCCAGGCAAGCAACTCGTCGACTTCGGCCTGCGCAGGGCGCATGGGGCTGAGGCCGGGTTGCTGGCAGCTAGAGCAAGCTACCTTGCCGGTTTCTCTGGCACCGCAACCATGCTGGCCGGCCAAAAGTTCGCCATCCCTCTCTTCGGTACGATGGCTCATTCGTTTATTCAGGCGTTCGATAACGAAACCGCCGCGTTCGAGGCATTCGCGGATTCGCGACCGGATCATCTCGTTTTGCTGATTGATACGTACGATACCGAGACTGCCGCTCGGAAAGTCGTGGCACTTGCGCCCCGTTTGAAGGAGCGCGGCATACGCATCTTTGGGGTCCGCTTAGACAGTGGTGACCTCATTGCACTCTCGCGGAGCGTGCGCAACATTCTGGATGAGGGTGGGCTCCGGGAAGTGAGGATCTTCGCCAGCGGAGGCATCGATGAGGCCGAACTCAGAGCGATGATCGGTGCCAAGGCCCCGATCGACGGTTTTGGCATCGGAACTAGCCTTACGACGTCCTTTGATATGCCAGCTCTAGACTGCGCCTATAAGCTTCAGGAATACGCCGGATTGGCCCGGCGAAAGCGTTCGGTAGGAAAGGAAACGTGGCCTGGTCGCAAGCAAGTGTGGCGCAGGCTAGACTCCGGCGGCCTTATGGCGGGTGATACGCTCTCACTTGAGGATGACCGGCATGCTGGGGAGGCGCTGATCCAACCGGTCATGAGGAGAGGCCGCCCCCTCGTCCAACCGCCACTCTCCGAGGTGCGATCTGTGGCCGCGCGGAACCTTGCTAGTCTGCCTGACGCCCAACGATGGCTCGAGCAAGCGCCAGCCTTTCCTGTCGAGGTCGGAGCGTCTCTCATCCGACTCACAGAGGAAGTTGATCAAAGGCTCCAGAGAACTGGAGAATAATTCCATGCCGGATGGACTAGAGATCCACGAAAGTGATGCGCTTCTCATCACTGACGTCCAGAACGACTTCTGCCCTGGTGGAGGCCTGGCTGTACCGGACGGGCACGAGGTCGTACCGATCATAAATCGACTTGCTACCAGCTTCAGGACGGTCATTCTGACCCAGGACTGGCATCCACTCGGGCATCTGAGCTTCGCATCCTCTCATTCTTCCAAGATGCCGTTCGACACGATAACGCTTGAGCATGGCGAGCAGATCCTTTGGCCGGATCATTGTGTGCAAGACACGCCCGGAGCCGAGCTGTACTCGGGCCTTAAGGTGCCACACGCGCAGCTCATACTGCGCAAGGGTTACCACCGAGATATTGATTCGTATTCGGCGTTCCTCGAGAATGACCAAATAACTCCGACCGGGCTTGCGGGTTACCTCAGGGAGCGAGGGCTCACACGGGTGCTGCTGGCTGGCCTTGCTCTTGATTTCTGTGTCCGATATTCGGCCGAGGATGCTTGCCGTTGCGGGTTCAAGGCCATTGTTATCGAGGATGCCTGCCGCGCCATTGATACGGACGACGGCTCGCTGGGGGCCGCGCGACAAAGTTTTGCGGAGTTGGCAATTATGTCAATCAAGAGCACGGAGCTTAACCTTATTGCCTGAGCCGAGCGTTTACTTGCTGGTGAAGTGGGGGCAACGTTTGCGATAAAATTCCAAGTGAGATTAATTGTAGCGAGTCGCTAGGTCAGAACGCTTCTGTTGCAGAAGTATGAAAGCCCCCCTTCCTCCTGCCGCTCTAAACCCGCAGTCAACAATGAGCCGAGTTCAACTCAAGCGGCAGTTTCTGCAAGCCGATCCAATGCATCAAAATCCAGAATCTGGATGCGTTTATCAGGGTGCAACTTAATGAGCCCGTCCATTCGAAGCTTTGAAAAACTCCGGCTGACCGTTTCGATCGTTAGGCCGAGAAAATCAGCGATGTCCTGGCGAGAGAATGGGCAATTTACGATGGAATTGTATTCTGGTTTCCGCCCATCGGGTAAGCTAATGCCGTGATCGCGACATAGCCAGAGTAGGAAAGATGCAACGCGCTCGGCCGCCTTCTGCTGTCCCAGTGCAAAAAGCCACTCGCGTGTCTCATCGAGTTGTTTCATTGCCCGCAAGAACAAGCGGTGTTCCAGTTCAGGATGATTTTTCAGGAACGCCTCGAACGGTTTGCGCGGAAAACAGCATAGCACAACGCCCGTTATACACTCGGCGCTCTGATGACTAACATCCTGAAAAAGGTCACCTAGGCAGTCCGACTCGGACAGAAAGCCGACGATCTGCTGTCGTCCATCAGGCCCTTCGCGGATCAATTTGACCCTGCCAGATACAATGACGGCGAAAAACTCGCTGGCATTATCTTGGTGGATAATCTGGCTACCCGCATTTAAATTGCGATAACGCCCTAACCGGGATATTTCATCGATTTCCGGCTTGCTTAGGCCACAACAAATTCCTTCTGACTTCATCGGACACTGACTGCATCGCAGGGTCGCCAAGGCAATAACCTTTGAATTTGACATGCTCGGCTCCGCCGCTCAGGTGCCAGCAGAACGATATGGGACAAATTCAGTTATTGCAATTTGTATATGTCGTCAAAGGTTTCGGGACATGTCCGGAGGGGGCGTCCTCGCGGAACAACAACCTGCGCCATCAAAATCCCATGCTGGCTTTTCGGCGGCGGAGATAGGCGACCGCGCCTTGCAGGCTCTCGAGTTCGGAATAATCGACCTCTGGAATATCGAGGCCGGTCGCCTTGCTGAGGCCGATAACATAGTTCAAAAAATCAATGGAATCGATCTCGAACTGGTCGCGGAAGGTCTCATCGGGAACGATCTCCTCGCCCTCCAGATCCGGCGCCACGCTAAACAGCGCGTCCTTGACGATCTTCTCATATTCCTGCGCCATCAAAGTCCCTCCGGTTTGCCAAGCAACGAAGCAAGATGGCTGAGAAACTGAGCGCCGCGGCGGCCATCGCTGGCGCGGTGATCGCCCGCGAACGTTATCTCCATCAGTTGGCGGGCAACGACCTCACCTTCGACGATCCAGGGCCGCTCGCTAATCTGGCCGCAGCCGACGATGGCCACCTGCGGCGGAAAGATGATCGGCATTAGGCCGTCAGCTGTGCGATCGCCCAGGTTGGTGAGGGTGGCTGTTCCCATCGAAAGCTCTGAGCTGCGCAAGCCGCCGCCGCGTGCCCGCTTCACCAGATCGTTGAGCTTCGTCATCAGAGTGTCGATGTCGTGCCGATCGGCGTCGAGGATCGCCGGGGTGATGAGGCCGCATCCGCGCACGGCTATCGCCATGCCGATGTTGACCCGGTCGGCGGGCACGAATGCTCCGTTCTCGAAGGTGCCGTTCAAGTCGGGGAACTTCGCGAAACTGAGCGCGACAGCCCGTAACAGCGGCGCTGCATAGAGCAAGCGGTCTTCGATAGCGCGTTCTGCATTGCGCGCGGCGAGCCAATTCATCATCGGCGTCATGTCGATCGTCGACGTCACATAGTAATGCGGTATCTCGCGGTTGGCACGCATCATGGCCGCGGCGATGGCGCGGCGCATTTCGCCGGGATCAATGCCGCGCGCCTTTGGCTTGGGCCTCGCTTCGAGCGGCGTTGGCGCGGCGCCGATCGCCGCTTGGACCTCGCTCAGGCCGATTACGCCGTCCGGCCCTGCCTTCAAGGTCGAGGGATCAACCTGGTGTTCGGCGGTAAGCCGGCGGGCGGCCGGCGTCATGTGTACACCCGGTATCGAGGGCGGGTAGGCTGTGGCCGATGGCGTGGGCTTGGCCGTCGCCGGCGTGTGCGGCGTCTCAGCTTCGCTTTCCGGCTTTGGCTTCTCAGCGACCCTCTGCTCGCGCCTCGGCTCGCCCGGCGCGCGGATGTAGGCAAGTGTACGCCCGACCGGAATCTCTTCGCCAGGTTCTGCAAGGATCTCCTCCAGAACGCCGTCCTCGAAGACCTCGATCTCGATCGCGCCTTTCTGCGTGTCGACGACGGCGATGATATCCCCACGCTCCACCTCGCTGCCCGGTGATTTCAGCCATTCCACCAGTCTTCCGGACTCCATGTCAGCTCCGAGCGAGGGCATGCGGAATTCGCTCATCGGCGCAATACCTCCCGCGCTGCTGCCGCGATCTTGTCCGGCTGCGGCGTGGCCGCCGTCTCCAAGTGCCGCGGATAAGGGATTGGCACCTCAACAGAACATACGCGCGCGACCGGTCCGTCGAGATCGAAGAACGCCTGCTCGCTGATGCGGGCGCTGATCTCGGCCGCCAGACCGACCGAGCGCCAGCCCTCGTCGACGATGACCGCACGATGGGTCTTAGCAAGCGACGCCATTATGGTGGCATCGTCGATCGGGCGCAGCGAGCGCAGGTCGATGACCTCGCAGTCTATGCCGTCCTTGGCAAGACCCTCGGCCGCGGCCATCGTCTTTTGAAGGCTGCCGCCGTAGGTAATAAGAGTGATATCTCCGCCGGAGCGACTGATACGCGCGCTCTCGATGTCCATGGCGTAATCGTCCGTCTCCGGCAATTCACCCTGCTCGTTATAGAGCGTCGCGTGCTCGAAGATGATTACCGGATCGGGGTCCGCGAGTGCTGTGCGCAACATGCCGCGCGCGTCCTCGATGGTCGCGGGCGCGACGACTTTGATGCCCGGCACGTGTGCGAACCAGCATTCAAGACTGTGCGAATGCTGCGCGGCCAGCTGCCGGCCGGCGCCGGTTGCCATGCGGATCACCAGCGGGACGGACAACTGCCCGCCGGACATATGGCGCAGGGTCGCCGCGTTATTGACGATCTGATCGAGCGCCAGAAGACTGAAATTGACCGTCATGATTTCGACGATCGGGCGCATGCCGCCGAGTGCCGCGCCAATGCCGGCGCCGACGAAGCCCGACTCCGACAGTGGCGCGTCGCGGATGCGCTCCTCGCCGAATTCCTGAATGAGTCCCTTGGAGCAGGCGTACGCTCCACCGTAGTAGCCGACATCTTCGCCCATCAGAAACACACGCTCGTCGCCCCGCAATGCTTCACGCAGGGCCTCGTGGACGGCGTCGCGGTAGGTGATCGTTCGCGCGGTCATCTGGCCGTCTCCTCCACTTTTCGCGGTGTGTAAACGTCGCGTTCCAGATCCTCCTCCGGCTCCCAAGGTGACTCCTCGGCATAGCGGACCGCTTCATCGATGGTGCGCGCCGCCTCTTCCTCCAGTCCGTCGATATCGGACTGGCTCAGCAGCTGGGTTTCAATGGCCCACTTGCTGAATTGCAGCACGGGCCCCCGTGTCTTCCACAGCGCGATCTCCCGCTTCTGCCGATAAAGGTCCGGATCGAACATGGAGTGAGGACGAAAGCGATACGTCTTATTCTCCAGGAAACGTGGCCCTTCGCCGTTCCGGATGGCCCCGACTGCACTCAACGCGGCGGCCCTGACCGCGACGACGTCCATACCGTCGACATCTTGACCCGTGATGCGATAGCTCTTTGCATGTTGCAGAATGCTGGTCTCCGACTCCGACCGGCTGAGCCCCGTGCCCATCGCATAGCCGTTGTTCTCACAGACGAACAACACGGGCAATTGCCAAAGCGCGGCGAGATTCATGGATTCGTGGAACTCACCCTCCGCTGCGGCCCCTTCGCCAAAGAAACAGCACGTGACGCGGTTAAGCTTCTGCATCTTGTCGGCGAGCGCCAGCCCGACGGCGAGCGGCAGCCCGCCCCCGACGATGGCGTTGCCGCCGTAAAAGCGGTGCTTCTTGTCGAAGATATGCATAGACCCGCCGCGCCCCCGGCTGGAGCCGCCGGCCTTGCCATACATTTCGGCCATCACCTCGCCGGGCGGCAGCCCGCGGGCAAGCGCATGGCCATGCTCGCGGTAGGTGGCGACCACTGCGTCGTCAGGCGACAGGGCGCGCATTACGCCGACTGCGTTGGCCTCTTCGCCGATATAGAGGTGCAGGAAACCGCGAATCTTCTGCGCACTGTAGAGTTCGGCGCATTTTTCCTCGAACCGGCGAATGAGGATCATCTGGCCCAACAGTGCCATGGCCTCAGCCCGAGACAATGAGACTTGGTTGTCCGCGCTCATTCGTTACCCTCCAGTGTCGAGGTGTCGCCTTCCGGCAGGCCGAGCTCGCGCGCCTTCAGGAGACGTCGCATGATCTTGCCTGATCGGGTTTTCGGCAGGGTCGCCCGAAACGCCAGGAGGCGCGGGGCAACGGCGGGGCCTAGCCGCTTGCGTGCATGTGCGAGGATGTCCTTGGTCAGCGCTTCCGATTGCCTGTAGCCTGGATTGAGTGCAACAAACGCCTTGACCACCTCGCCGGTGATCGGGTCCGGCACGCCGATGACACCG
The DNA here is from genome assembly GCA_030665765.1 of Filomicrobium sp. GTDB lineage: Bacteria > Pseudomonadota > Alphaproteobacteria > Rhizobiales > Hyphomicrobiaceae > Filomicrobium. The sequence continues at coordinate 9,386 of DAOUZE010000036.1, read as the reverse complement.
GCTTCGGCAACGGCCTGGTGCTCGATCAACGCGCTTTCGACCTCGAAGGGACCGATCAGGTGTCCGGCCGACTTGATGATGTCGTCCGCGCGGCCGACGAACCAGAAGTACCCGTCGGCATCGCGCGTCGCGAGGTCCTCGGTCAGATACCAGTCGCCTGCAAAGCATTTCTGGTAGCGGGCTTCCTCGCCCAGGTAGCCGCGAAACATCGACGGCCACCCTCGCTTCAGAGCAAGCTCGCCCTTCGTATCGGGTGTATCGATGAGTTCGACGCCATCATCCGTGCGCCGCACGATGGTCGCCTCAATCCCTGGAAGTGGCTTGCCCATCGAGCCCGGATTGATATTCATCGAGGCGTAGTTCGCGATCATGATGCCACCCGTCTCGCTCTGCCACCAGTTGTCGTGGATCGGCAGCCCGAGAACGCGCTCCCCCCAGAGCACGGCTTCCGGGTTGAGCGGCTCACCGACGCTGGCGATGAAGCGGAGCGACGACAGATCGAAGCTGCCCGGCATCTCATCGCCCGCCCGCATCAGCATGCGGATCGCGGTCGGCGCGGTGTACCAAACGTTAACCTTTTCCTCGGCTAGAATGCCGTACCAACGTTCCGCGTTGAACTCCGCCTCATCCGCGATCGCCGTGCAGCCAATCACAAGAGGCCCGATGATGCCGTAGGACGTTCCCGTGACCCAGCCGGGGTCGGCGGTGCACCAATAAGTGTCTTCCGGATGCAGGTCGAGCGCGAACCGGGCGGTTGCGCGGTGGGCGGCGACGGCACCGTGGACGTGCATCGCGCCCTTGGGCTTGCCCGTCGTGCCGCTGGTGAAGTGCAGCGTCGACAGCTCATCGGCCCGTGTGTCGACGTAGGTGAACTCGTTGCTGGCGCTGCCAATGAGACTGTCGAAATCGTGCCCGCCCTCGCCCCCGCCGACCAGGATGACGTGACGCAACGACGTTAGGTCCGGCAGCACCGGCGCAACCTTGCGGCGAAACAAGCGCTCCGTCGTGACCAGCACGGAAGCACCAGCGATCGTCATGCGGGCTTTGATCGGTTCCGGACCGAACGCGGAAAACAGCGGACAGAAAACCGCGCCGCATTTCCATGTCCCAAGCGCGCTGACGAAGAGTTCCGGGACGCGCCCCAGGAGGCTGAAGACCTTTTCGCCGCGTTCGGCACCGAGATCCTTCAGCGCATTCGCGAACCGTGCGGAGAGGTCCTTAAGGTCGCGGTAAGTGTATTCGCGTGTGGAGCGATCCTTCCTGATCCACCTTAAAGCGACGCGGCCGCCATCGCCCGCATCGACATGGCGGTCTGCAGCCTCGTAGGCGATGTTGATCCCGCTCCCGCCCGGCAGGCCGGCCAATTCCGCGGTGGCCGCATCCCAAGTAAACGCCTGCCGGATTGCGTCGTAGTCGGTGAGATTGGGCGATGAAACTCCCGACTTTGCTGCTTTGACGATTATCTCGTTTGGCATCGGTGATCCTCTCCTGGCTCTCACGCCTAGACGATGGGCCGGCGGTCTGACCGGCTCCCGTGGCTAGCTGGGGAAGTGCTGCTCGATCCGGTCGAAAGCCTTCTCGATTTCCTCGTCGGATACACAGAATGCCATGCGGACATGGCCTTCACCTGAGGGCCCGAACGCCGACCCCGGCGTAACGCAGACCTGCGCCTTGTTCAGAAGGTCCAAGCAGAATTGGGTCGCGTTCTCGTGGGCTGTTTCAATGCGGGGAAAGACGTAGTAGGCGCCACGCGGCCGGATATACGAGAACACGTGGCGGACGCGGTCGAGGCGCCCACAGATGAGATTGCGGCGCCGGTCGAGAATGGATCTGAATTCATCGAGGTGATCCCCGCTGCCGCGCAATGCGGCCAGACCTGCCAGCTGCGAAGGCCGCGGCGCGCATATCAAGGTCGCATCGTGCAGCTTCAGCATCTGACGTTTCAAAGCCTCCGGCACGACGGCGTAGCCGAGCCGCCACCCACTCATCGCGTGGCACTTGGAGAAGCTGAAAAGGTAGGCCACGTTGTCTGCGTAGGCTTCGGCTGAGGCGAGATTGAAGCAGTCGGAGGCTTGGTGGAACGCGAAGTGGCTGTAAGGATCGTCGAGCACCACAAGTATTCCGTGGCGCAGCGCGATTTCGCCGACAGAAAGGAGAACCTCACGATCGAGAATGGTGCCCGTCGGATTTGACGGTGTGACAAGCAGGATTGCCCGGGTGCGTGGCGAGATCAGCGGTTCCAGCTTGCCGATGTCGGCGGCCCAGCCACGCGCCTCGTCGAGCGGCCAATAGATCGGTTGGCCGCCGCACGCCATGATCTGCTGAACATGAGAGGCGAAGCCGGGATCGGTGAGGATGACCTCATCTCCGTCGTCCAGGATCGTATCGAGAACGACCTTGACGCCTTCCATGTTGCCGGCGGTAACGACGACGTTGCGCCCTGCTGAGACGCGGAGGCCGGTCAGTGCGAAGTGAGTGTCGGCAACGGCCTCACGAAGTTGCGGCAAGCCGTCGGGTAACGTGTACTTGCCGGCGTCCGGGTCCTCAAGGAGAGCCTCCGCGACCGCCTTTCGAATGTGCTCAGGCGTGCGAAAGGACGGGAGTCCCCATGTCAGGGAAGCGACATCCGGCAGCTTCGCCGCCCGGATCGCCATATCCTTGATCGCCGAAATGGACAGCTGAGCTGTCCGACAGGAGGCATAAGGCGATCGCGTTAAGGTCATTTAGCCATTCCACCGTTTGAGGTTCTGGCCAGGTCGTTCTTCTTGGCATTTCAATTAGTCCCCGCCGCAGGACGGCAGGCCTTGATCTTCATCAATGGGAAAGGGAATGGGGATCGCCTCAGCGCGAAAATTCGCACCCTGGTTCAGAGCCCTTGATGCAGATCATCGTCAAAAGCCGTGCGTCTCGACGAGGTGAGGGCGGCGCGTGAGCTCGCCGTGTGTGAACCCACGTTGAGGACCTGACGAGGCCGCCCTTGCTTTCGTTTCGCTCCCGGCGAAGGCGATGACGTGTCAGGCGCTTCTTCTCTCGTAAGTCCCCATGGTGTGGGCTACTGCGAGGACGTGTCCACGCATGGCCTTTTCAAGGTCCGCCTTCGTAACCATGCCGAGGTTCGGGAGAATCGTATCGAGTGCATAAAGCTTGTGAAAGTAGCGGTGTCGACCTTTCGGTGGGCACGGGCCGCCATAGCCCGACCGCTTCCAATCGTTGAGCCCCTGCGCTGTCCCAGCCGGCAGGTCCTCTCGCCTGATGGCCCCTGGCAGTACGGCCGTCGTTGGCGGGATATTATAGAGCACCCAGTGAACCCAGGTCATACGGGGATTCTCTGGATCAGGGGCATCGGGGTCATCGACGATAAGCGCAAGGCTTTTCGTGCCCTCTGGCAAGCCCGCCCAGGCGAGTGGCGGAGAAATATCATCGCCATCGCATGTATAGCGCATGGGTATTTCCTCACCCGCATCAAACGCGGAAGAAAAAATGGCGAGCGGCATTTTCGATCCTCCATTCTAGGCATTGCAGTTTCTACGCACGCCTCGTCACGTCCCGCAATGCCATACTCCTCCAGGCGGCCGTTGCGACCGGACTCATCTTATTCGGCGTACTCTCTCACGACGGCTTCGAAGCCATGGTTGAGTATACGGCGCCGGTGTTCGGGGCCTTCATGCTGCTTGTCCGGCTGTCGCTGTTCGCGTTCCGCTGGCGGGATCCCAAGCGTGCGCGTCCATTTCAGGTTCCGCTGTATCCGGCCACGCCGGTTATTTTGTATGGTACCTTGGTCTATCTCCTTTACTCGAGCCTCGTCTGTACCGGCGCTGGGGCGCTCGTTGGGGTCGGAATACTCTTAGCTGATATCCCGATATTCGGCTTTGGCCGTCGCCAGACGGCCAGGAATAGCCCAGGCCTCTTCAAAGGACACACACGATGAAACGTTTATTTCTCCTTATGTTGTTGCTTGTGGGAGCGGTGGCGACGGAGCCAGTCCAGTCTGGCGAGTATTTCGCTACCGAGCGGCGACAGATGGTCAAAGACATCACGGAAATGGCTACTAATACAGCGAGCGTGACAGGGATTGGGAAGTTCGCTTCGCTTGTCCTAGAGGCGATGGAAGAGGTGCCTCGTCACGAATTCGTACCGCGCGAGAAGATCAGTGCTGCCTATAAAAACCGTCCCCTTCGAATCGGTCACAGACAGACTATTTCCCAGCCGTTCATTGTTGCGCTGATGACTGAACTGCTGAATTTGAAAGGTACGGACAGGGTATTGGAGGTGGGGACTGGATCCGGATATCAAGCCGCGGTCTTGTCTCTGCTCGCAGCGCAGGTGTACTCGATTGAGATTATCCCTGAGCTTGGCGAGGCTGCCCAAAACAACCTGCGGCGGCTAGGTTATGCTAATGTGCAAACGAAGATCGGCGATGGTTATCTGGGCTGGCCTGCGCACGCACCGTTCGACTGCATCATCGTAACCGCAGCGCCCGACCATATCCCGCCAGCTTTGATCGATCAGCTGAAGCCCAATGGACGAATGGTCATCCCGGTCGGCGGTTTTACTCAAGACCTATTGGTTCTCACCAAGAGGGCCGACGGTACGACCATAAGTGAGACCATCGTGCCCGTTCGGTTCGTGCCTTTGACCCGGGACTAGGGCGAAGCGCCAATTTCCGAGAGCGAGATGAGATGAGGCATGTGGTAACGTAGAGCTGGAAGCTTTCTCCCACGCAACTAGCTCAAAATTGTGCTGTTGGTCTCGAAGGCGAAGAAGCGAAAGGTAAGGCAGCCCAAATGCAGGTGATTGTCACTACCCGTGCCGACCATCGTGGCGAGGAGGTGCCGAGTGGCTTTGAGTTGGACGGTCGAACCATTGAGGTTGCCGAGCTCATGGACGAGTGGCGCGGAGAGGAGGACACCTACTTCAAGTTGAAGGATGGCAGTGGCAGCCTCTACATTTTGCATTTCGACGAAAAGCGTGGCGACTGGGACCTTACGATGTTCCAGACCGAACGGGGCCAGGCCGTAGCTGCCGAGCTTAACCTCAAGCCGAGCCGTCGCCCTTCGCAACGCGGCGACGGCGCAATGTAAGCGGCGCCAAACTCGGGCAAAAAAGGAGCAAGCCAAGGGGGAGGCACTTCTTAAGCTGCATTAACATTCGACCTAAACCATTCAGTGGGAGCTGATCAGGATAGTGAACACGAGGCGTCTAACATGAACCGGCGCCGTTTCTTACACTCCTTGGGGAGATCACTGTTGGCCGGGGCTGCACACGCGAAGGCCAGGCGCATGGTCAAAGCCGATATCGTCGCCGAAAAATCGTCAAGAAACATCACGCTTTTTCTATGCGGTGACATAATGATTGGACGCGGGATCGACCAGATTCTGCCAAATCCGGGTGAGCCACATCTGCGCGAGCCATATCTGCGTTCAGCAATTGAGTACGTGAAATTGGCGGAGCGAGCGTCAGGGCCCATCCCGCGCCCCGCCGACTTTCGTTACGTTTGGGGAGACGCGTTGAATGAGTGGGAGCGCGTGCGTCCAGATGTGCGCATTGCCAACCTTGAAACGACCATTTCGTCGCGCGGTGATCCCGCACCGAATAAAGTCATTCACTACCGCATGAACCCAGAAAATATACCATGTCTTACCGAAGCGAGCTTCGACTGCCTCGTGCTAGCTAATAACCACATGTTGGACTTCGGAAGCTTCGGACTGGTGCAGACTCTGGAAACACTGGACCGGGCAGGGATCAGCACAGCTGGAGCCGGTCATAATGATCAGGAAGCGAAGGCGCCAGCCATTCTCGATTTGCCCGATAAAGGGCGCGTTCTTGTCTTCTCGTGGGGGTTGTCAACCAGTGGCGTGACACGAGACTTGGCGGCCGGAAGGGCTCGGAGCGGCCTGAACGTGCTCCCCGATCTCTCGCAGAAAACGGTGGAGGCCGTCGCCCGTAAAGTTCATGCGTTTCGGCAGCCACATGATGTCATTGTGGCCTCGCTCCATTGGGGCGAGAACTGGAACTTCGACATTTTGCGCTCAGAGCGCAAATTCGCTCACAGTTTAATTGAAATCGCGGGCGTAGACTTAGTTTACGGGCACTCCTCGCACCACATCAAAGGCATCGAAGTCTTTCGTGACCGCCTGATCCTTTATGGCTGTGGTGATTTCCTCAATGATTATGAGGGCATCGCCGGCCACGAGAGATTCCGCGGCGATCTAGGGTTGATGTACTTTCCTGAATTTGATCTGGATACCGGCAGGCTAAAAAACTTAATTATAACACCAACCCAAATACAAAAATTCCGTGTTAGACGTGCTCCAGAAGAAGGGGTGCGCTGGCTCGCAAACACACTGAACAGGGAAGGGCAGCAGTTGGGCACGCGCGTGACGGTTGACACCGATGGCACATTGCGCCTCGATTGGCGGTGAAGAACACGAGCAAGTCGCGGAGACGGGTGGATCGCTCTACATTTTGAACGATATATCTGTTGGAGCTTCTGTCAGCATTCCGCCTTGACGCCCAGACGGAGGTGTCCCGTTAATGAGAAAACTGCTCGTACCCCGCCATTGCCGTCGCGAGAAGCTCGCGCCTTAGGGTTGCACGGCGATTTCGTTCACAACGGTGTCAACGCCGAAGACCATCCAGGCGTCACGTTCGGCCGCCTGTCGTTCCGTCTCATTGGGAACTAAGCCGGTCAGTCGCACGAGCGTGTCCCGTACGCCGACTTTAATTTGCCCCGCATCGACAAACGGATCCTTCTCCAGAACCACGCGGATTGCATCCGCGATCCGGTCCGGCCCATCGTCCTCGGGCGGATCAACCTCAAGGCCGTTGATGACATCGCGAACGCCAGGGACCCACCAAGCGATAACCCCTGAGAGCCGCTTGGACGTCAGGCCGCGAACGTGGCCGTTAAGAATGACTAGGCCCCTTTTGACCTCAACGAGAATCCTACCGTGCGGGCCGAGCGGGGCCCCGCGTACGAGCTTCTCCTCCTTGCCGTCGAGCTCCCTGATCTCGAGCGATTTGAGACCGGCCTCTTCCACCAGTCCATTGCAGACGTGAACGCGGATCTCCTTGTCTCCCATACGGACGGCCGGCGCAACGTGGAGATGATCCGCAATGGCGGTCACGCCGGGAATGGCGCCCACTTTCTCGAGGGCCACCTTCTTGGTGGCGACATCCGGCACCTCTCCCCGCAGCAGCAGCACGCCACCGCTCTCAAACCTGAGCTCCTCCAATCCAAACGAGGGCCCCAGCCGCGGTTCGCTTCGTAGGACCGACCGTACAGTCTGCTCCATTTGAAGGTTTGTTTTCTCGATATTGGAATGCGTCATTTGTCGATGCCTCTACGCTCCGAACACCATACCTAGAAAACCAGCGTTATCGCAGGTGTCTTTAGGGGTTCGGGATAAATTGCCTGGCCTGCACACTGCCAATATCGGCACCCTTAGCGGACGTTTAGCCTTAGCCAATTCCTCGGAGCCATGACCGCCTTAGTTCTTTCGCCTGCCAACCGATGCAGCAGTTGCTCAAGCGGGCTTGGGACAAGAGCGAGGCTGGCACGTTGTGCAGCAGAAACCTGCGCGCCATCACTCGCATGCAGTGGTCAAGTGCCTATGCAGCCGTGGCTTTATTCTAAATTCTAACGCCGACCTGCTGTGGATATGCCGGCGGGCTCCTTTACTTTTTGACCAGGATAAAATCAGTCGCCTTAACCTGCGTAAAGTCTTCTCAACCCCTGAGAACGGCGCACTCATTGAGCACCCCCAAAGCGCTAGGCTGCAGGGAATAGATCGGTCGCCCCCCGGATCGATCAAATCAAGTGCCACCGGATCGCCCCTCGGTTCCGGTGGTGCTTCTGCGCTGGGGACGCCTACATGAGGATAAGCACGCTCTACTTTGAATCTGGTATTGGCTTGAGTTTCAGCTCTTCAGCAGTTGCAGGGACGAAGCCGTATTTTGCATAGATCGCCTGCGCCCCATCTGTCGCTAAGTGAGCCAGATAGCGCTTAGCATGTTCCTGGTTCCTTCCGGTCTTGAGTGCTCCAATAGCGTAACCGACGCGGTCCTGCTGATTGAGCGGAGCGGGAATCGCAACACCATCGATCTTCCGTCCCTCAGCCTTGGCGTGGACTACCTCCGTGGTCCAAACGATGCCCACGTCGGCAATACCGTCTTCAATCCGTTGCGGTGTTTCGCGGTGATGGCGACTGGTGAACCAGGTCTTGTCCTTCACCGCCCAGCAACTCTTGCATTCGGCACCACCCGTGACCTTTTCATGCAAGCCCATGTCCTTCAGCATCTGCGATCCGTAAAACTTGAAGATGCCCTCGGTCAGTGGATTGGGGTGTGATTGATTAAGATCATCACGCGCTAGATCGTTCGGACCTTTGATGTCCTTGGGATTACCAGCTGCGATCATCAACTCCAGCTTGTTGTGAATGTAAATCATGTAGTCATCCATGATCCCTTTGGCCTTGAGCCGCTTCAGGTGGCCGAGGTTCACGGAGGCGAACAAGTCTGGATTCTGCGCGGTCTTCTGCCCGTCAATTATACCCTGCTTGAGGATTTGGCCCTTAAGTATTTGGCCGGGAGGGATGGTTTCGACGTAGACGGTTTTGATGTCGGTATTCTTCGACTGGAAGTCTTTGATTAGCTCTTCCATGACCATGAACTGATTACCGGCCAGATACATGACGAGGTCAGCCGTGTAAGAGTCGCTGATCTTTCCGTATTCAATTTGGCCATCGCTATGAAAAGTGCGATAATCTTTGCTATGGCCCGCGTCCTTCTTTGCATGGGTCAATGGGGCTAAGCCGAAGGCCACGACGACCATGGTAAGAGTCCAGAAAGCCGATCTCATGTCGTCCCTCCAAAAATTATGTTTTAACGTCCGATCTTTGAGCCTTTGAGCATCAAATGTCGTGCGATTGAGTATGCCTTTTGACTATCGACTAAGGCCAACTCCAACTCCGATGGCGGGTGTTTGCTAGTGTGTGTTCAAAAGCGGAGCCGGTTACTCCTTCGCAATGCTGCCGGGATCAGCGAGCGACATACTTGACCTGCCGCCAAAGACTAGTCCGCTTTGAATGTTAGTTCATTGATGTCGTCGGCGGCAACTGGATCATCGTCTCTGGTACTGGCCACGATGCTTTTTCAACGTTTCCGCATTCATACCGAAATCCGGCTGTCGCACATGCTGGCCAAGAAGATTAGCGAAAGCCCGGGCCTGATTATTCTTACTCTTTTTCAGTCTCAAAAAGGTGGACGCTCGTATCAACTTCGACGCCACCGAGCTTGTGCACCCACACCCTCGCACTCTTCACCCGTGACAACGTACTGAGTGTCCAAAATCCATCTGGCAACAAGCTCGGCATCGCCCTAGCATC
>DAOUZE010000449.1 GCA_030665765.1 Filomicrobium sp. | reverse complement strand
CGTGTGGTCGATCGCGGCGTTTGTCGGGGTGACGCTAAAGTTGGGCTTTGTCTGGCTGCTTGCCGACACGCTTAACGCGCTGATGGCGATCCCAAACCTGATCGCGCTGTTGTTGCTGAGCCCGGTCGTGTTCAAGGTGACGAAGGAGTTCTTTGCGACCCGAGGCGCTTCGGAGGACAACCCGTTTTAGGCGAAGCAAGACGCTGTGATAACGGCAGCCGGCGCGGGCTCTGGAGCAAGCGCGGCGGAGGCAACCAGCTTTTCGAGCCCGCTTGCTGCTCAGATCGGAACATAAACCAAGCTGTCAGTCCTAAGACCGGCAGTGATGAAACCAGCACGAGGGTCCATCCGACTGCGATGAGAGGTGTACGGCAGTTCAACTCGAACTTGATCTAAATATGAGCAATCCACTCAAGGATGAGCCTTCTTAGACGGGAAAGTCCGGTTATTGATCGAAAAGGGACCTGGCTGGCCTCTGACGAACGCAGCTCAAGCATATTCCGCTTTTCCCTTGAAAGCAGAAGGCGGACAGCGAGACACGGATGTTCGGATTGGTGCTTCTTATGCACAATCAATTGCGTCAACTTGCTTCGTGCTCAGAGGCGAATATCAACGTTCGCCACTGCACCTCCGGAACTCCTTTTAAACCGCATCGTGACGGCTTCCTGCTCAGGTTTCGACATACGCCGAAACAGGAAGTCCTGCCGGTTCAACGGATGCTCCGCAAGATAGAACTGCGTCGTGTACTCGGAATTGCGGTGCAACACCTTCACATGAATATGCGGCGTGCGGCCCGGATACGGGACCGGCTTTATCGTACGAAACACATAATCACCCGTGGGTCTGGTGATATCGAAACCGAAGCCCTGAAAGCCACTGTCCCGCCGAGCACGGCGAGGTCCGCTGTCGCCGGAGTGAAGATACCGACCGTTCACGTCGCACTGCCAGATTTCGACACGCGCACCCGGCACCGGACGGCCATTGCGGTCCAAGACGCGGCCGCGCAGATGCACGACTTCGCCGCCAGCTTTCTCCACGCGCCCCGCAATCTTCACGAGGTCGTTGTCGATGTCCCGGTAGCGCATCGATGGCGTCGGATAGAATGGGCCTTCAACAGAAGATGGCGTCGGGGCCGCCCGCGCTGTTCTCGACAAGAACAGCAGCGGGGCCGCCGTCAGAATCTTGGCGGCTGATCTTCGCGATATGATTGCGCGGCCGCGCGCTCGGTTCGACTTCATGGCACAGTACCTCGTCAGGAAAACGCTTCCGGGCCAACGTGTACTCTCGTCTTTTGCAGCATCGCAGTGTCAGGTGGTCTGGCCGAGCGTCGTGTCCAAATCATGATAGATGGGATGTAGGTGCTGAGCCTGCAGGTCGATACAGCCCAGTTCAATGACGAAGTTATCGCCGATGACACGATAGCCAAATGACTGCTCAGTTTCATTCGGCCCGTACCAGGCAAAGTGGACTCCCGCCAGGTCGTTCTGCCTCAAGCGCGTCTGTTGAGCCGCGGCCAGAACGCCGACGTAGGGCTCCAGAGCGTACGTCTCTATAAGCCGGCGCAGGATTTCGCGCTGTCCTTCGGTCATGTCAGCTGCGGCGACACCAACTTTCCGTGTGTTTGCTAGCTCGCGCCCGGCATAAGAGAGGATGTTGAATAGGCGGCGCTCGCTGAGCTCGGCCTGAGCCCTTAATCGTGGAGCGAGATCCGCCTGCAATCGGCGGGCAAGTTTCTCTTCACCCAGCAACGTATTAAGGCCGCGGTGACGTCCGCTCATAACTCTATTGGGAAGAGCAGCAAAAGCTGCCGGTGTCACCGAGATTACCTGATTGTTCCTGACAGAGAATGACAACGAGAGATGATGGCCCTCGAGACGAAGCCCCCATGAATCGATCGGTCCGGGCGTCCCGAAAATGGCGATAGAAAACCGCTGTGATGATCGCTGATCACGTCCATTGCCCGCAGCCGCCAAAATGTCCTGCAAGAGCATCACGTTTTTTGCTTTGGTCAGGCCACTCGGCGACAAGACTGACGCCAGAATGTTCCAAGTGGCATCCTTTTCTGGCTGGGACATCTGCTCGAGGCGTAGGCCTGGTTTAATGAAACCAGCGCCACCAAAGTAATTCCAATTCCGCCACTCACGTCCGTTCCAGGCGAAGCCGACCATCTTTTTCTTCTGCCCGTCGAGTAGCGACAAGAAACTGGTGACGCGAGCATTCAGTTCATCCGCTGCCATGAGCGGCGGAGCCGCCGCGGCAATCGACGGAAACAGCGGCGGGGGCACCACGGCAGATGCTGTGACCCCAACCAAAATGCTTCGTCGCGTAAGAGACTGTTTCATCAGACCTGGTCCAAACTGATTGCACGGTAAATGGCTACAGGTTCGGGTCGATACCATATCACCGCGCTGCTCTTTCACACGAACGTGAATTGGTACGGCGCTACCGACTGAGGCCTGCCACCCGCCTCATCGGTAGCACCATTTTTGACACTCGCGCCTATGGGCGCTCCGCATAGGCCGCGCTTGCGCCGGGTCGCCTTGCTCCCTGGACCGCACACCCAACGGCGGCGTTTTAACCCAAAGCGGACAATTGGATGCATTCATAGTGCGTTCTGGCGATCTGCAAATGGTCGGACAGACCAAGCGGTCGTATGCTGGCCCCATGACTGATTGCTCAAGGAGTTTGTGAATGTCGATCCCGCTTTGGGTGCTCCTCGGTTATGCCGCATGGACGTTACTTACTT
>DAOUZE010000520.1 GCA_030665765.1 Filomicrobium sp. | reverse complement strand
CCCTATCGCCCGCGTCCGCGAGGCCTATCGGCGCGTGTTGATCGTGGGCGGGGTTTAGGGAGCGGCCTGGTTCCGGCACCAGTGCCTCCGGTTATCTTCAGTAGCGATGGCGCTGATTTGCGTTGATTACAGAATGCGCACGCTGGATAGCGTTTACGGTATCCTCAAGCTTAATTTTCACATGCTCGCGTATTGCGACCTCGTATCTCAACTGATCAAGAAGCCGCTGCATCTTTCCTCGTGCGGCGCTTTTTTGTTTGAAAGCGCCACGACCAACTTTAGGCAGTCCGGTTTAATTCCAATTGAGAAACCGGCGCCGGATATGCCAGCCGCCTCGAGCCGGTCCGTCGGTTTGCATGTGTTTCACCGTCGCGGCAAACTGCGACCTGCACACGGCCGGCCACTAGTTAAACTTGCCCGCCATGTCCGCCGCCCTGCTAACCGCGGTCCAGCCCCTGGGCTTCCAATTCGGCAACATAAGCCGCCCAGCGCTGCTCCTTTTCGCTGCCGAGAAGATCAAGATAGCTCCACGCATAAAGCCCGGTGTTGTGGCCGTCGTCGAAGTGGATCTTGACCGCGTAATTGCCGACTGGCTGCAGTTGGGTGATGCTGACATTCCTCTTTTTCGGCACCGTCACGCGCTGACTTACCGAATGTCCTTGCACTTCCGCCGACGGGCTCATCACGCGCAACATTTCAGCTGACAGCGAATATGCGTTGCCATCCTCGAACGTGATGTCGAGCGACTTGCCGTCCTCGGCAAGATCGAGCTTCGGTGGCTTGATGGCGTGCCCGGTCGCGTTTTCGACTTCAGACCATACGCGCGCGGCGATCTCCCGGTAGTTCTGCGCATGCGGTCCATCGGGCGCGGTCGCGGTGATCGGCTGCCCATTGTCGGATTTTTCGCGGATGTCCATGTGCAACGGTACCCCCCCAAGGAACGGCACTGATAGTTTCTGCGCCTCGATGCGCGCGCCGCCGTGGCCAAAGATGTGGCTTTCCTCACCGCACTTGGGGCACACGAACGTGCTCATGTTCTCGACAATGCCGAGCACTGGCACGTTGACCTGCTCGAACATCGCAAGCCCCTTGCGCGCGTCGATCAGTGCCAGGTCCTGCGGCGTCGAAACGATAACCGCTCCTGATAGTGGTACCTGCTGAGCCATGGTGAGCTGCACGTCGCCGGTACCTGGCGGCATGTCGATAAGGACCACATCAAGCTCGCCCCACGCCACCTGGAACAGCATCTGTTGCAGCGCCTGCACCACCATCGGCCCGCGCCAAACGATCGGCTGCCCCTCATCGACCAGGAAGCCCATAGACATGACTCTCAGTCCGTAGCCCGACAACGGATTGACGATCTTCCCATCGGCGGCGGTTGGTCGGCCGGTGATACCCAGCAAACGTGGCTGAGAAGGCCCGAAGATATCCGCATCGAGAATGCCGACCTTGAGCCCGATCGCTTGCAGACCGAGCGCCAGGTTCACGGTCGTTGTTGATTTGCCAACCCCGCCTTTGCCGGAGGCAATGGCGATCAGGTGCTTAACGTTCGGCATGCCATCAGCCTTGGCGCCTGCACCGGCTTGCGGTCCTGGGTTCTGCGCTGCGGCGGCAGCCCCATTCGGCTGACTAGGCCCATTCGACTGACCAGGCATGCGCGTCCGCGCCTCGGCGACCCGCGGATTTTCTTGCACGTGGCCGCCGCCCACGGGGCTGCCTTGCGATGCCCCCGCGGTGCCAGCTTGCGCCTCTGCGGTCAGCACGGCGGTTGCCCCGGCGACCCCTTCGATTTCTGCTACGACCTTTTGTGCGGCCTGTCGCAACGG
>DAOUZE010000168.1 GCA_030665765.1 Filomicrobium sp. | reverse complement strand
CGTGGGATCGTCCAACCAAGTCGGCGGGTCGCTTAGAGTCATTCTCTCCGGCAACGTAAGGAGGTCGAGCGTCGGTAGATCGCGGAACTTGTCCTGCCCCCGTGTAAGAATGACCACCGGTTGTGCATCGTTGAGCATGTGAGTGATCAGGGCGTCGGGCAAGGTGGTGTCGAGGAACATCAACGTGCCGCCGGCCTTGAGAATACCTAGGTGAGCGGCCACGATCTGCCAGTTGTCCTGTGACATGGCCACGGCCACGACCTGGTCCGGGCCCGTAAGGAACGGAGAAAGGGAGGCAGCCACGTTTTCGGCTCGCGCGTCGAGTTCCGCGAAAGTCAGCGACTCTCCAGTGTGTGGAATCTGCAATGCTGTGAGATCCGGAAACTTTTTGGCGGAGCGGCTGAAGACCTCAGAGAGCCACTGGACTCCGTCCTGATGCGGTACGTTCACGTGCAGGCTGTCGTCAAAGACATCCGTCAGGCTGTATTGGCATGTGTCCACCTGTCCGCGCGACGCCTCTTCCGACGCCCACAGGTACCGCCTCCACGCCACAAACGTCAGCGCAACGAAAACCGTCAAGAGTACTGTTACGAAAATTACCCCCAAAGCATTTCCCCACATGCTCGCGACAACGATACGCCTGAGGTCTCAACGACTCTGAGGGTCTGTACTTCAAACGACAATTCAATGCGCGGGTTGAGCATGGTGAAAGCAGGTGGTTAATCGAAGTATCGCTCGAGCGTCCCAGTGCGACGGATGTCCAGCGTAACGCAATGGAACCCACCGCCCATCATTTTCGAGTGCCGCAATTTTATGGGGATCACATCAAGTCCCTGCTTCTCAAGAAGCTTTATGAGTGCGGTCTGATCTCGATCGACCACGACCGTGTTCGGGTTAATGCTGAATGCATTCATATCGATCCAGTCACTACCAATACATTTGGATAGGTAGTCGGCATCATATCTGCCCGTATTCTCCATCGGTGGACTGTAAATGACTTCCCACTGCTTTAGGATTGGAGGCAGGGTATCGTCATTGACACGAGCAGGGTTGCATAGGATTAAGCCGGGTCATAAGGCAACGAACGTTGAGTCAATATGACTGCCATAATAGACATCCTTGAGGAAATGCACCCGAAACTTTTCGCCCAAAATTGTCTGCAACCATTGCCCACCCAATTCGTTACCCGTGGCGCTGACCAAATAGATTAAGTCCTCACCAAAACGCAGGATGTTTGCAGCATCAAAAGCTGGTTCATCGTTACGTGGCGTCGGCTTGTCCGGGTCATACTCAAAGAGTGAGTCTAACAGCATGGGTTTGGGCGCGCTGTACCACTTTGCGCCTGACTTCATATAATCAAGCAGCAACGTGCGATAGCTAAATGTCTCCTGAGCGCGACTCCGTATGACATTGGGCGTCTCTATTATTTGATCGCCGATGACCAACATGACGTCGCGAGGACAATAGTTGTAGTACCCCTCAGCTTCCCAATGGATGGTGGAATATTTGGCGGCGTGCGGCCAAGTGTCTGGACGTTTAACGGTAACTCCCAAACCTTCTAAGACTTGAATAAACTCATTCAAATCCTCTTCCGTCTCCTCAATAATCCGTTGTGAAAAAGGGCCCTGCGGAATTTCCGCCAATGAACGATCGGGAAATTCTGCTAATTGGGTGCTCCGGTCTGGCGTAGGAAATCTCGCACCCAGCGGGTTCCCTACAATAACTTCCTCCAGCTGATCCCACTCATTGCAACTCCATACACCTGACATACGCAACACGCCTCTTGCTGTTGTGAGTGGGATTGAGTTCCCCAACCAATTCAGACCACTCTTAACTTGAGTGATCCTCCCTCGTCTTCTTCTTCGGCCAACCAATAAAACCTAATGTAATTCGGCGCGAAAGCCTGAAAATCAACTTGCCTTCACCATCGATTAGAATTGCTAAAGAAGTCTGGCAACGCAATTGCTGTATTGGACGCGATTGCTGCCTCAAGGACAAAATTGCCTACCGCAAGATCCAGAACGCCAAGCCCAAATGGCGAAAATATACGGGGCTTACCATGATCCAACATGACCTTCTTCTCCAGAACGTCGACCAGGCTACCAGCGACAAAGTCCCTATTTCCCGCCGCCATTTCTGTTAGATGGAGAGACGTGTTTGCCTTCAGGCAGTGATCCAAGTCATCTACAATGTTTTGCGACGCGAGGATCACATTAGTGCATATATCGCGGAGGGATAAATGTAAGACAGTTGGGGAATGCTCGAATATTTTCACATCGGAAATATAGGGCTCCAGTGTAGTGGTGGTGAAAAGCATCAGAGAAGCGTCGCATATAGCGCTCTCCATACTGTCGTGAATTACTGCATGCAGCTCATGCTGATCGCGAAGCCACTTACTGAAGTACTCCGCCTCCGTGTGATCCAAATCGTACAAATCTATTTTTGAAAACTTCCAATTTCGAAATAAGAGCCACTCGATGGTTGTGCGAGCGATTATCCCTGTTCCAGTTACGCAGAGCGTTCCTTCTAAGGGATTGGGGGAAAGATGCTCTGCGGCCAACGCAGCAGAGGCGGCAGTGCGCGTTGCGCTTAGCAGCGATGCCTCGATGCAGGCTAAGGGGTAACCTGTCTTGGCATCGTTTAGGATCTGGACTGCCGACGCCCGAGCGAGATTGGACGCTGTGTTTTCCGGAAAACTCGATATCCATTTAATGCCATTTTTTTGAACTGCACCACCAAGATGCGCTGGCAACGCGATGATACGGGCACTGGAATTATCTGGATATCGAAGAAAATAGCTGTCTGGATTAACAGCGTCCCCGGAGGCGTGAAGACGGTATGCCGTCTCCACAGCATCAAAAACTTGTTTCCTGTTGCCTTCAATTGCGTTCTTAACCGTCGAGCCGGGAACAACGTAGAATGTCGGAGCGGTTACCACGATTTGTTCCCCTATGTTTTTGCTAGCGTCCTGCTTTTTTTTCCAACGACGTTTTTCACCCAGTCTGGATCGTAGACTGTGTCTAGGTATTTTTCGCCAAGATCGGCAGATATGGCGACTATGGTGTCTCCGGGCGCGAACTCTGAGCTAAGCTTTTGTATGGCAGCGAGAACGGTTCCGGTGCTCCCACCAACAAGCAGGTGGTGATCCCGGACAAAGGATAGACACGCTTCAACTGTCTTTTCTTCCTCTATTGCCATAATACGGTCTGGAGTTGCGTGATCTGCGAGCTTTGGCCTGAGGCTTGCCCCGATACCTGGGATATTTCGTTTTCCAGGCACGCCTCCGAATGTGACTGACCCCACTGGCTCGACGGCCACAACTTTTATTTGTGGAAACACCTGACGAAGTCGCTCCGATACTCCGGCCAGGGTGCCGGTAGTTCCGCCCCCAACAAAAATCCAGTCAACTGTTTTAAACTCTTGCGCGATCTCATTCGCCGTTTGCTCGGCATGAACATTTTTGTTGGCAATGTTATCGTATTGATTTAGCCAAACTGCCTTTGGCTCGGATTGCAAAATACGATCTATCGTCTCAAATCTATTTCGCAGGAAGCCTCCATTTGGGTCGCAATCATCGACCACAATGACTTCTGCACCGTAGAGTTTCATGCCTCTGATATTGGCGTGAGTAGCGTTAGAATCTGTCACACAAATAAATCTATAGCCCTTAATGGCGCACACCATGCTGAGTGCTATTCCAAGATTCCCTGATGAAGATTCAACTATTATGGTTTCATTCGGCTTGGCAAGGCCTCGCTGCTCCAGGTCCTCCACGAGTCCTATCGCAGTCTTCACCTTGATCGAGCCCGATATATTGAGCCCTTCCAACTTGAGGAATACGTCGTGACTTCCAGCAAAACCCCGAAGGCGATAAAACAAATCACGAAAAATTAACTCTAATGGCGACTCGATGATCATAACGCAACATCCTTAGCAGGATGACCTGCCCTTGTTTCTTTGAACTACTTTTTTCTTGAGTTCCCCACCCTCGTCTCTTCCTCGGGATATCGCAGCCCTCCATCAGGCTACAAGCCATACATCAGCATGGAGAACTGTGCAGAGGTCTTACCTGCATTTAGCGAGGGCGTCTTCTCCTAATTTTTCTTATCTGCACTTCGGAGATAATGAACCCGACCTTTGTCTTGGGAGTGAACATCTTTTCGTTGAGCGTCCCGGATCACCACCGTCGTGGCTCCAGTAGTGACCGGTATTGAACCAACCCAATCCGTTCTCGGTGTCGATGAACATCTCTTTGAAGGTTTTTCTTTGGGCAACAGAGTTGCATCGTATCGCCCACCGTTCTTCTTCGTGTCATGAAACTGGCGAGTTGGTTGACGCCGGCACTGACGATAACATCAGCCAATGAAGGGGGGCTGCAATGAACGTGTTCATTTGCCCAACATACGGCACCTTGATCCAGGCGCTCCTGCAGTTGCTCTTCAATCACTTCGACTAGGTTTCCTAACACGGTGAAACCAGCATCGGAAACGCGCTCGTCGGCTGCAGGCGCGTCCTTGCCGTTACAGCTCCGGCCGCAATAAAACGCCACGCGCCGGGCCTTCAGATCGACGATGATTTGACGGCACCTCCCCATCCAGACGCAATTATGGGGCGTCTTTTGGACGCGGTAAGCCGCGCCCGCGTTGTTTCAACGTAGGTGTTTTGCGGAGCCAGGTTCTATTGAATATTCTTTTTGCAAGAGCACTGTCGATATGTGGGGTGACTAATTCTTCATATGCGTCCTGAACCTGTTCATATTCTTCTTCACAAACGTCGGCTCGCTCCTCCGGCAAGTACCCCTTGGTCACGAAGTCGCCAAACAGCTTTGTATCGGCACCATACGCAATGCATAATACATTGTAGGCACGCTGTTGGGGCATGCCATGCGCTTCGGCGAAGTCTTCGGCGAATTCTTTCGGCGTCAGTGGCGCGTCGTCGCTCTTGGCGTCAGTTAAGTAGGCGTATGCGGTGCCCATAATCAGCCGGCGCGCCTCGGCCTTGCCAAGTTGAAGATAGATATATGCGGCCACTTGATCGGCCGCGTCTTCTTCGCGCCCGAGCACCGGTAAGTTGAGCATGTCAAACAAGGCATGAGCGAATTCGTGCAGGGAGGTGTCGACGAAGGGGCCAATAACCGTGTCCATCGGCGCAATACCTGCCGGCGTCGTCTTCGCAGGCATGTTCTTCCACAGCTTGTCGACGTATTCGTAGCAGATCGTTATCGCTTCATCCCCATAAGAGGCATCGTCCTCTCCGTCGCACCCCGCCAACGAGAATTGCACTGTTCTAGGAAGTCGGAACGGACTGAGGAATTCCTGCAATTTTTCAAGCGCACGACGCTCCTTAAGGTCCTTATATATTGGTTGATGTGCGGGATTCTTCGGAGGCACATATCGGATGCTAATCTGGCTGGCCTTCGACGCGGCAAACGCGGTCATCGCCGTTGCGGTGACGAGGAACATGCCGACGACAGCTAAGGCCAAGGCTGTTTTCATCATCGCCCTCCACGCGCAAAAAAACCACCGATAGCATAGGCTATCATCTTCCCACAAATGTGAGCAGCCCGTAGAAGCCTGCAGCCCGTTGGATCGGTTAGGCAGGTCGCTAATCAAGGCGAGAACAAGACAAAATCAATATTGTGACGCATACTAACCTGGTGCGTTCGTGCAGACATCGTCAAAGGGTCGCCCTTGCAACTTTTAAGTGGCGATGCCGCACTCGTCGGGATTTGCGCTGATGGACGGCTTCACTGGCTGTTGGAGGAAGCCGCTGGCGCCGCGTTCTTCGACTTCAACACTTCAATTGCGCGGGCAATCAACGGATCGATTCCCGCTTCAATATCGGCCTTCTTGTTGAATAGCTCGATGTCGACAGGGACCCCCTTGCCCTCGTAGCACATCATGTCAACCGAGAAGTACTTTTGGTACGACAAACAGTACTTCCAGCCATTGGGGAGTTTCTTATCGAGTGTGTACGAGAATATGCCGTTGGTATGATCACCAATGATCGTTGTATGAGGCAGCTGGCTTATCGCCAGCGCAAATGCCTCCCCACCGCTAAAAACAGAATCGCAAGTCAGAAGCACTATTGGGCCGGTGAATTGCACGTCACCTGACGGCTTGAGGTGCCAGGTCTTCAAGGGTTTGAAATCATCTTCTCCAGGGCCAACCTTCGTCTTCCGATGGAAGGCGATTCTCTTGCGATCGCAAAAGCGATTGATGATCGTGATCGCAACATCATCTTCTCCGCCGGGGCAGTCGCGAATATCGATGATGAAGCCGTCCAAGTCCTGAAAGTCACGGGCAATCTTGTCCAGAGCGGCAGTCAGTCTCCGCTTCTTGACGTCTTCCAGCTCAAGGATCCGAATGTAACCAAATGCCCGAGACCTGCAGTAGTGTAGCATCCAGGCCTTGGTCTCTTTAGGCCGTCCGAAACCATTGGCGATAAGAGTCTTCTTGGTCGTTTTGAAGAGCTTCTTGATCTGCCGGTTTGTGAATTCCTGAGAGAACCTGGTCGCTTTCTCCGCGGTGAAGAATCGCTTCTTCCGATCACTACTTACTTTGGCCTTCAGCTCCACATGCCCGTCATCCAACGGATCGAGCATCTGGCAGAAGATATCGAAGAGCTCATCATCACTCGTCTCACTTGTGACTTTGGGCCTGTAGGTGTCGTACTGCTTTTGCCAGTCGACATTCCTCAGTTCGAAAAATGGATACCTGTTGTGAAAGGTCTCCCACAGGACTTCGAAATTCTTCTCAGGGTCGCGAATGATCATGGCAATGTCGATCTTGGCTCAGATACACCGCTTGGTCTCATTCCGAATGGTATATCGAAGCGGGGCGCAGCGAGCACGCCTAAGTCGTGGTACCCGTTTGCACTACTATACGTCGTTAAAGTCTGTCGAACAGTTGAGGTTGTGAACTAAGAGAGACCCTGGGTCATCTGATTTTGGTTCTTGCCGACAGTAGGAAGTTGTAGCAGCTGCACTAAGCGCCGGGCTAGTGAGCGCCTGAACAAGAACAACCGGGGGATACGGTCCTGGAGCTCATGTTCGAAGGGTTCGGAGTTTCGGCCAATGCTGCATCCGCACAGGCACATCACACCGGCGGGCTGGGCAGATATGGTGCTTGACTGGTTCGAGGCGGTCGCTTGTCCCAAGCGCCGGGCGGAAACGCGTTAGCCACGTCAGTTTTCATCTCCGCTTAACCCATAACTTATCTCTTCTTTCACCACAACTTTTCGGCGGGCATCATAAAACAACCCCATGGCCCCCATATGTATTGTGCGTATGGGCATTTACGGGAGTGAGTGATGCTGGATCAATTGGGCCTTCTCGGCCTCGTTATGGTGTTGTTGGCGGCCGCCGCGCTGTGGTCGACAGTTAAAGTGGTGCCGCAAGGCTTTAGCTACACAGTTGAGAATTTTGGCCACTATACGCGGACGTTGACACCTGGGTTGCATATCCTGATTCCGGTCGTCGAGCGGATTGGTGCGCGTATGAATATGAAGGAGCAGGTGCTCGATATCCCCTCGCAGGACGTCATTACCCGCGACAACGCCATGGTCCGCGT
>DAOUZE010000290.1 GCA_030665765.1 Filomicrobium sp. | reverse complement strand
ATGCACCGTTGACGTTATTATTTCTTTTGCCACTTAGAGTCCTGGAATACCCTCATGTGACCGCAGCGTGACATGTTCGCAACGGTCCAGAGCCAGCCAAAACCAAGTGCGGCCCTCATTGAACAACCCTAAAGCAATGGATTCCGGGGAGTTTTCTGTGAGTCGCTCGTTCTACCCATTTGACCAAGACTCAAACTCTAAAAAAGTCCAGCAAACGAATTCGTTTAGAAAAACATCACCACCCCAGAACGTGTAATCGAGCTTTGCTCACTAATGTTCAAAACACGCCAAAGCGCTGTGGATTCAACAACCTTGGCACCAAGCGGTGCATGCAGATTGTCGGGCTCCGGGCCCCTTTAAAATAGGCGCTCAGAGACAACTTAACTATACAACACGACATCTGTTAGGGTTGCAGTAATCTTCGTTAACAGCTAAGAAGCTTTCCACGGTGGTAGTGGACAAACTGCTCCGGCCCCCCACAGAGGGGCTAGCTTAATTGCAGCTAATCTGCGGGTTCTATGTAAGACGTGTTCCTAGTCCGGGCGTGTTTGGTGTTACCCAGGACGGATTGTCAAAAACAGAGCAAGTTTGACCGGGAGGTTTTCACGGAACGTATCCGTGGAGGAAGTGTCTTGTATTGCGCATTGAACGGGCTGATTCCTCATTCGGCTTAAAAATAGGGCACAATGCGCAAGTGTTAGACGTTGGAGGGTTCAAGTGGGGTCTATAACTGCCAGTTTTTCGGCCGCAGATGAAAAGGCTAGTTTTGGCCATTGCGGTTCAACGAAATGGCAAAACAACAACAATCAAAAACTGCGTTTATTTCGAATCGGTCAGATTTGGCTATCTGATTTGCCGAGTTTAGGCAATTGCAAGATGCTTGTTCGAAATACGAAGCGATTCGGATCAGCGAGCTGGTTGACCAGCTCCTCCTCTGTGCGCGCTTTATCGAGAAGTGGCCGGAGGAGAACAATGCGCGCGCGCTGCATTGATCCAAAGAGAGCATCGTATTCCGGGGCCGCATCGCCGTCGCGTGCGCGATGGCGAAGTCCCGGGGCGGTTATTCTTGATCGCTCGCCACCAGTCCGGCCATAGGGCAGCCGGACGTCACTTGTAAGCGCAAAAGCGCGCGTTCCGAATAAAGAGCAGACTGGCAGTGCAGCCGTAAACGCCCCCACGTGGGGTGAACGGTATCGCTCGACCAAGTCTATGTAAAACGGGGTTAATCTTGTGCGGGGACTCACTATGCAATCGATTTCGCAAGCTGAATCCGGCGTTTCCCGGAGCAATCGTGTCGTTGTGGCCGACAAAGCAACTGTCGTTGAAAGGCCGCTAGCCACCAATGAGGCTGCGGTGACCGCCAGGCCACCTGCCAAGCTCGAGGGCCAAAAGGTTCGCACGATGCTTCGCAAGCGGCTCGGCGAGGACATCTATACAAGCTGGTTTAATGCCCTTGAATTCGAGCGTTTCGAAGCTGGTGTTGTTGAAGTTTCCGTGCCCGTGAAGTTTCTGCGAAATTGGATCCAGACACACTACATCTCCGACCTTCTCGAGTGTTGTCAGGTTGAATTCGTCGGCGCCGAGAAAGTCGAAGTGAAGCTTCGCCAACCACGACCGGCGGTAGTCCGTCCGTCAGCCAACGACGGTAGCTCCGCGGGCGTCAGCACCGCAAGGCCTGCAAACGCACAGCCATCCAAAGATGCGCCCGGCGGCATGCAACGGCCGTCCATGGCGGTTCCTAACCTGCCTCAGCCAACCCGGACAACTCGCGTCGGGGATTTCGAAGGCTCGCCACTCGATCCACGCTATACCTTCGATACCTTCGTTGTCGGCTCCTCGAACCGTGTGGCCCATGCAGCCGCCACCCGGGTTGCCGAATCCGTGGGCTTCGATAGCCCAGGTTTCAATCCGCTGTTCATTCACGCACCGGTCGGTTTAGGAAAGTCGCATTTGCTTCATGCGACCGCTTGGGAAGTCACCCGCCGTCGCCCGGATGCAAAAGTTCTTTACATGACCGCTGACGGTTTCCGTTACCGCTTCGTCGAAGCCCTTCGCGGAGACGATCCTCTGGCGTTCAAGGAGAAGTTCCGGAAGGTCGACATCCTCTTGATCGACGACCTGGAGTTCATGCACGGCGCGCAGACCGAGACTGAGTTCGACCACATCGTCAATGCACTGCTCGACGGTGGCCGTCAGCTCGTTGTCGCGTCTTCGCGGCCTCCAGCCCAAATCGAACGCCTCAATGAACGCATGCGTTCTCGTTTGACCCGTGGTCTCGTGACTGAATTGGCGTCGTTCGACTACGAACAACGCGTCAATGTCATCGAGATGCGGATTGCCGAAAAACGCGTAATGGATGCTTCGTTCACATTGTCACGCGACGTCGTCGAGCTCCTGGCTGAGCGTCTTACCGATAACGGCCGTGAACTCGAAGGTGCCGTTATCCGCCTGTTTGCCAACTGGCAGTACGTGCGGGCGCCGATTACCGTTGAAGTCGCTGAGACGGTAATCCGCGATCTCGTGCAGGGTCTCGAGCCTCGCCGCATCAAGATCGAGGACATTCTGCGCATCATTTCGCGACACTTTGGAGTGTCCAAGAGCGATCTACTCTCGCAACGCCGCCACCGTTCGGTGGTCTGGCCGCGTCAGATCGGCATGTTCCTCGCTAAGCAGATGACCGCGCGCTCTTTGCCGGAAATCGGCCGCCGCTTTGGTAACCGGGATCACACCACAGTTCTCCACGCCATTCGCAAAATTGATGGTGAACTCAACGCAAACCCACGTCTCCGCGATGAGTTGGAAGAGCTGAAGAAACAGCTGAATCACTAATCAACTTTATCGTCTGCGGAATTCGGACCGGCATTCCTTTGTCGGTCCGTTTCGGTCCCAAAGTGACTGAGGGCGCATGCACCTTGGGCTCGTGCGGGGGCAGGGGTGGCGTGTTTCAGAGACGCCACCGTTTGCGTTTCGTCTTGGATTCCTGCAACTCATCGTGGCTAAATAGCCGGCTTTTGTCCCGACTTTTCGGCTCCTAAAGGCCTGATCTGCGACACCACTTGAAAATCACGGGCCGATCGGCTCAATTGACGCTCCGCTCGAATCGACCGCTTTGGCCCACTGTTCAGGACCGAGCGAGCGTTTCCCGCCGCAGGCCGTATCGCCCAGATGTCACTGCGTGGGAACTTGGTCGACTTCGATATGAACAAACAACCGGGCAGGGCGAGGACCGACGATGCGGCTAGTCATTGAACGTGGGGAACTGCTACGTGCCCTTGGCCACGTGACCAGCGTCGTTGAACGCCGCACGACGATACCCATCCTGTCGAATGTTCTGCTGAAGGCATCGGGGACCGTGCTAGCCTTCAAGGCCACCGACCTTGAGCGCGAAGTTATCGAAGAAGCGCCGGCCTCGGTGGAATCATCTGGTTCACTGACCGTGCCAGCCCACCTGCTGCACGACATCGTTCGTAAGCTGCCCGATGGCGCTCAAGTCGAATTGAACCGGGAGGCCGATCAAGACCGCCTGACTCTGTCCGCCGGTCAATCGCGGTTTGCGCTGCAGACGCTCCCGGCCGAGGACTATCCCGACATCGCCGTGGGAGACCTGCCGCATACCTTCGAGATCAGCGCCGGCGATCTGAAGCGGTTAATAGATAAAACGCGCTTCGCCATATCGACCGAGGAAACGCGTTATTATCTGAATGGCATCTATCTGCACACTTCTGCCGCCGATCCAGATAAGCCGGTCTTGCGCGCTGTCGCTACCGATGGTCACCGGCTGGCACAGGTGGACTTGCCCTTGCCCGACGGCGCCGATGGCATGCCCGGCGTAATCATTCCACGGAAGACCGTCCACGAAGTCCATCGCCTGCTTGAGGCTTCTGGCGGTTCCGTGACGGTTGGCGTCTCAGAAGCCAAAGTGCGCTTTGAGATAGGTACGGTCACACTGACTTCGAAACTGATCGACGGTACCTTCCCTGACTACGCCCGTGTCATCCCGCAAGCGAATGACAAGGAAATGAAGGTCTCCAACGCCGAGTTCATGAGCGCCGTCGACCGCGTCTCGACTATTGCTTCAGAGCGCGGCCGGGCCGTCAAACTAGCGGTATCAAGCGACAAGCTGGTGCTGTCAGTCAATAATCCGGAAGGCGGCAGCGCTACAGAAGAACTGGGTGTCAGCTACGGCGCCGACCAACTCGAGATCGGTTTCAACGCCCGTTATCTGCTCGACATCGCCGGTCAGCTAGAAGGCGAGGAGGCGCGCTTCCTGCTTTCCGATCCCGGTTCGCCCGCGATGGTCCGCGACACCAGCGGCGACGGTGCTTTGTATGTCGTAATGCCCATGCGCGTCTAACCGGCTAATTGGATTTGACAGGAACGGCAAACGTAGACCCGATCGCTTCCCCGGTTGACGATGGTCATAACCGGCTCTTTGTCGAGCGCCTATCGCTCAACCAATTTCGCAACTACACCGCATCCGTGATCACTCCTGGCGCTGCATCAATCGTGCTTGCCGGCCCCAATGGAGCCGGCAAAACCAATCTCTTGGAAGCCGTCTCCTTGCTCGTGCCCGGACAAGGACTGCGCCGCGCATCCTATGTCGATGTTGCCCGCATAGGCGGCAACGGCAGTTGGGCGGTGGCCGCGCGCGTTCATACACGGCATGGCCTTATTAATATCGG
>DAOUZE010000337.1 GCA_030665765.1 Filomicrobium sp. | reverse complement strand
TCTCTCGTCGATTTCTGACGTTACAGTTTCTGCTGCACCACCATAAGGAGCCCTGCAATGCCCGTCGCCACGAAGCGCATTAATTTCCCCGGCGCCAACGGCCACGAACTTGCCGCGCGCCTTGATTTACCGGTAGGTGCGCCCCGCGCCTACGCATTGTTTGCGCACTGCTTCACCTGCTCCAAGGACCTAGCAGCTGCCCGCCGCATCGCACAGGGCTTGGCGCAGGAGGGGATCGGCGTGTTGCGCTTTGATTTCACCGGACTCGGCCACTCCGAAGGCGAATTTGCAAACACCAACTTTTCCTCCAACGTCGGCGATCTCCTCGCCGCAACGAACTATATGCGTCGCGAATTGAAGGCTCCAGCGATCCTCATAGGTCACTCCCTGGGTGGAGCAGCCGTGTTGGCCGCCGCTAGAGAGATCGCCGAAGTCAAGGCGGTTGCCACTATCGGTGCGCCCTTCGATGTCGGCCACGTCTTGCATCAGTTCGGCGCATCCCTTGATGACGTCCGCCAACAGGGTGAGACCGAGGTGAGGCTGGCCGGCCGAACCTTCACCATCCAGCGCCAGTTCGTCGAGGACGCCGAGAGACAGAACCTTGCCGAAAAAATCGCGAATATGAAAAAGGCGCTGCTCATCTTGCATGCCCCGCGCGATGAGACCGTCGGTATCGATAACGCCACCGAAATCTTCGTTGCCGCCAAACATCCCAAGAGCTTCGTCTCCTTGGATGATGCGGACCATCTGCTGACCCGCGACGAAGATGCCTCATACGCCGCAAGGGTGATCGCCGCTTGGGCCGCTCGTTTCCTTGCTCCCGAGCCCCAAATATCCGAACTTAGCCCGGTCGACGGCGTACTGGTAAGCGAAACTGGCTTGGGCAAGTTCCAAAATGCGGTTCGTTCGGGCAAGCACCGCCTGCTGGCCGATGAACCCGACTCAGTCGGTGGGCTCGATACCGGTCCAAGCCCGTATGATTACCTCTCCGTTGCCCTGGGAACGTGCACCGCCATGACGCTGCGCATGTACGCCGATCGTAAAAAACTCGACCTGGGCCGCTTCTCTGTGGCGGTTTACCACGGCAAGGTCCCCTCTCAGCATTGCGAAGACTGCAGAGAGGTTGCGCAGAGCCGCGAAGGTCGCATCGATCATTTCGAACGCGTGATCTCTGTGGAAGGTGAAATCGATTCTGAGCTGCGCGCCAAGCTCGTGGAAATCGCCAGAAAATGCCCAGTTCATCGAACGCTCGAGGCTAGTTCGGCCATCGTCACAAAAGTCGCCGACGGACCGGCGCAGGTGGTCTGAAGTTCAAGCTAGACGGTTGGCCGAGGGTACAAGGCGGCGCCTGCAACTCGAGTGCGGCGGCCGATCTTGCCTCCGCTTGTTGCCAAGGGCGCGGCATTGCTGCAACTTACGGCCCGTTGATACCGCGCAATGTGCGTGATAGACACCGCTCCGTGAATGCGGAAAGCGCGTGGTAGATTGCGATCGCTGATTGACGCCTTCACAACCTCTTGAGCGCCAGGGTCGAGCGGCCATTCTTCTCTCCCGCCCTTGACCCGACGCACCTTCCGACACGCTTAACAAGAGCGATCGACGTGGCAACAGACGACCTTAACTTGTCGAGCATGCCTGGGCGCTATGCTGGGGCGCTTTATGAATTGGCTTCCGGCGAGGGGAACATTGCGGACGTGGAAAGCGACCTAACCACGTTCCAATCTCTCCTCGGTGAAAGCGTGGATTTGAGACGGCTCGTCGCGAGCCCCGTCTTTTCCTACGAGGACCAGGGCGGCGCGTTAAAGGCGATTTGCAAAAAAGCGGGCATTTCGCAGTTGACGTCGAATTTTATGCAGGTCGTTGCGCGGAACCGCCGGTTGTTCGCGATTCCTCAGATGATCAAGGATTTCAGGGCGCTTGCCGCCCATGGCCGCGGTGAGGTGACAGCCGAAGTTACGACCGCTCAACCACTCACCGATGATCAGGCCAAACAGCTCAAGAAATCGCTGAAGGCTTCGGTCGGCAAAGAAGTCATGCTCGACGCCAAGGTGGACAAGTCCATTCTTGGCGGCCTTATCGTGAAAATCGGTAGCCGCATGGTCGATTCCTCGCTGCGCACCAAGCTGACAGCAATTCGTGCCGGGCTTAAGGGCGCGGCCTGACAGATAAGAGAGTTTGCCGGGGTCCACACTCCTGTGTGGCACCGGTTTCGATAGTAGAACAAAAAACTTCACCGCTCGTCGGCGGTGTGAACACGAAACGCGAATATAAAA
Organism: Filomicrobium sp.; assembly: GCA_030665765.1. Taxonomy (GTDB): domain Bacteria; phylum Pseudomonadota; class Alphaproteobacteria; order Rhizobiales; family Hyphomicrobiaceae; genus Filomicrobium. The sequence goes on along the minus strand of DAOUZE010000337.1, from coordinate 1,745 downwards.
GAGGTCACGCGATGGAAATCCGCGCCGCAGAGATCTCCTCGATCTTGAAGGAGCAGATTCAGAACTTCGGCAAAGAGTCCGAGGTTTCTGAAATAGGGCAGGTACTCTCTGTCGGTGACGGGATTGCCCGCGTCTACGGCCTTGACCATGTCCAGGCCGGAGAAATGGTTGAGTTCCAGGACGGCACCAAGGGCATGGCCCTCAACCTGGAGGCCGATAACGTCGGCGTCGTTATTTTCGGCGACGACCGAAACATTATGGAAGGCCAGACGGTCAAGCGCACAAAGGCCATCGTTGAGGTTCCCGTTGGTAAGGGTCTGCTCGGCCGCGTCGTTGACGGTCTCGGCAACCCGATTGATGGCAAAGGTCCAATCGAGTCGTCCGAACTAAAGCGCGTTGACGTCAAGGCTCCTGGCATTCTCCCCCGTAAGTCCGTCCACGAGCCGATGGCGACGGGCCTCAAATCGGTTGACTCGTTGATCCCAATCGGCCGCGGACAGCGCGAGCTGATTATCGGCGACCGTCAGACCGGTAAGACCGCGATCGTTCTCGACACCTTCCTTAACCAGAAGCCGCTCAACGAAGGCGATGACGAGTTCGCCAAGCTGTATTGCGTTTACGTTGCAGTCGGTCAAAAACGCTCAACGGTTGCCCAGTTCGTCAAGGTTCTTGAAGAACGTGGCGCCCTGCAATACTCGATCATCGTCGCTGCGACCGCCTCCGATCCGGCGCCGATGCAATACCTTGCGCCATTTACCGGCTGCACCATGGGCGAGTACTTTCGCGATAACGGCATGCACGCTGTGATCGCCTATGACGATCTTTCCAAGCAAGCCGTCGCCTACCGTCAGATGTCGCTTCTCTTGCGCCGTCCGCCAGGCCGTGAAGCCTACCCCGGCGACGTCTTCTACCTCCACTCCCGTCTGCTCGAGCGCGCCGCGAAGCTCAACGAGGAGCACAAGGCTGGTTCGCTGACCGCACTGCCCGTCATCGAGACGCAGGCCAACGACGTGTCCGCTTACATACCGACCAACGTGATCTCCATCACTGACGGTCAGATCTTCCTTGAAACTGACCTGTTCTACCAGGGTATACGCCCTGCAGTGAATGTCGGCCTTTCGGTGTCGCGCGTTGGTTCCTCAGCGCAGACGAAGGCGATGAAGCAGGTCGCCGGCAAAATCAAAGGGGAACTAGCGCAGTACCGTGAAATGGCAGCATTCGCTCAGTTTGGCTCCAACCTCGACGCAGCGACACAAAAGCTGCTTGCCCGTGGCGCCCGCCTGACAGAGCTGCTTAAGCAACCACAGTTCTCGCCGCTTAAGATGGAAGAGCAGGTCTGCGTGATCTTCTCCGGCACCCGCGGTTATCTCGACGGCATACCTGTCGATGCTGTCGGCGAATTCGAAGAGCAACTCCTCAGTACTCTGCGCAGCCAGCACGCTGACATCCTTGAGGCGATCCGTTCCGAAAAGAAACTGTCCGAAGATACCGAGAAGTCGCTAGTGAATGTGCTCGACTCCCTCACAAAGAACTTCGCTGCTTAACACGGCCTGCAGAAAAATGAAGGCCGAATGACCTTCGCTCCACTCCAACGCGCAAAGCCAGCCCCACGGTTGGTTGGCGACGTGCGCAAAGACTAGGGAAAGAGACGGCGCGATGCCGAGTTTGAAGGACCTACGAAATCGCATCAACTCGGTGAAGGCGACCCGCAAAATCACCAAGGCGATGCAAATGGTGGCGGCGGC
>DAOUZE010000246.1 GCA_030665765.1 Filomicrobium sp. | reverse complement strand
AGCGTTGGACGGGTTCGGCCTTTTCCACGGAAGGCGACTTCGGGACCGGCGAGGAATTGGTCGCGATTCTTGTCTCGTCGAATTCATGTTTGGGCGTTTCGGTCTGTTTTGGTTGTGATGGCTCTGCTTTAGGTGAGGCCGGATTTTCGGCGACTTCCAGCGGGGCCAAGCCACCGGCCGAAAAACCTTGTGGCTGGGCGGCGACGAAACCAAGGTATGTCAGGGCAACGATTCCCACGACTGCCCAGTTACCGATATATGTTGCCGGCAATCCAACAGGTATGAGGGATTTGGAAACAGAGGACGTGGAGTTTTGAGACTGTGAACTCGACATCGCGGTGCACCTTTAATCCGGGATCTTGTCAAATGGTTCCAACTGCCAGCTGAAAATATTTCGGTCTGACAGCAAGTTCGATAACGGCCTGACGAAATGCAGACCAATCGGGTGAAAGCTTTCCGAGTCGCGGGTTTGGATCAATCATTTGCGCAATGAAAACGGTGGAATGTTTTCATAAGTGGGGCGCGGTTTAGTGACGAGAGAGGGCGCTGGGAGTGAGTGTATGAGCCGGTTCACAGCCCGATGGCCGCCTAGAATAAAGAAACCTGGGGGTGGGCGGCCTGCGTTTGCGCCCACCAGGTGAGAGCGTTATGAGATTTAATCTGAACCCGCTTAATACTTGTTCGTCGCCTCAGGAGAGAGACTATGACCGACCGCCCCTTGCTGATCGTGATCCTTGCCGCGGGTAAAGGGACGCGGATGAAATCGGCTAGGCCGAAGGTTCTGCATGAAATCGCCGGCATGTCGATGCTAGGACACGTGCTGGCTCTTGCCGGTGCGCTTGGCGCGACTGGGACGGCTGTGGTGGTAGGACCAGGCATGGACGACGTTCGCGCCGAGGCACTGAGATTGGCACCCGATGTTCAGATCTTCGTTCAGGGAGAGCAGTTGGGAACTGCTAATGCCGTCTTGGCAGCGCGCGAAGCAATTGCCGCGCACAATGGCGATGTGCTCGTCCTCTATGCAGATACGCCGTTGATGCGGAATTCATCGCTGAAGGAGTTGCTGAGTGTTCTGGAGCACGGAGTGGGGATTTCGGTTCTTGGTTTCGAGTCCGATGATCCCACGGGCTACGGGCGGTTGATCACCGAAGATGGTGGAAGGTTGCTGGCTATCCGCGAGCACAAGGATGCAAGTCCGGAAGAGCTCGGGATACGGCTTTGCAACTCAGGTGTTATGGGATTCCGCGTCGACGATCTTGTCGGTCTCCTTGAACGTATCGGCAGCTATAACGCAAAGCGCGAATACTATCTCACCGACGCGATTGAAATAGCTAGCGCCGACGGGATCGGGGCAGCCGTGGTGACCTGCGAGGAGCAGGAGGTGCTCGGGGTCAATTCGCGCGATCATCTTGCGGTGGCGGAGGGGATCTGGCAGCGGCGCGCACGGGCTGAAGCGATGCTGGGTGGTGTGACAATGGTTGCGCCGGAAACGGTCTGGCTTTCCCATGATACGGTCCTTGGGCGCGACGTGTTGGTCGAGCCGAATGTGTTCATAGGACTTGGGGTTAGCATTGAAGACAACGTTCGTATTCGGGCAAACAGTTATTTAGAAGGCAAAAATGCGAAGTCGCGCGCGGGAATCCACATCGAGGAAGGGGCTGAAATCGGGCCTTTCGCGCGGTTGCGGCCTGGAACGCGGCTCGGACGCGATGTGCAGATTGGTAATTTCGTCGAGATCAAAAACGCCAATATGGAGGCTGGCGCTAAAGCCAGCCACCTGACCTATGTCGGTGATGCCCATGTTGGTGCGGAGGCGAACATCGGTGCTGGAACGATTTTTTGCAACTACGACGGTTTTAGGAAGAGCCGTTGTGATGTGGGAGCCGGTGTGTTTATAGGATCAAATTCGGCCTTGGTAGCTCCGGTGAAAGTCGGGGATGGCGCTTATGTTGCCGCCGGCAGCACGATTACACGGGATGTCGCCAGCCAATCACTGGCCATCGAACGGGCAGTGCAGGCCGAAAAACCGGGCTAGGTCGTTCAACATAAAGAAAAAATAGTCAATCAGAAAAAGGATTGAGACAGTCGCGGCACGGGTGTTGCGCTCTTTTGTTATGACCGCCGCGTTCTAATTGAAATGGCCCGTCGCTAGAGCGTCACTTCTTCGAAATACAACGTGACTTGGTCGAATCAGTTGCGAGCGATAGCTGGGTGATGGCTTAATGGTTCGGGGCAGAGGGGAAAGGACGTCAACAGGCATGTGCGGAATTGTCGGAATCCTTGGTTCGCATCCGGTTTCGCAAGATCTCGTCGATGCATTGCGCCGGTTAGAGTACCGCGGCTACGACTCAGCGGGGATCGCTACCGTCGAAAATGGGCACTTAGAGCGCCGTCGCGCGGAAGGCAAACTCCGTAATCTGGAGCAGCGCTTGCTTGAAGATCCGCTGCAGGGAATGACCGGTATCGGTCATACCCGCTGGGCCACCCACGGCAAGCCAACTGAATCTAATGCGCATCCGCATATGTCTGACACAGTGTCTGTGGTTCACAATGGGATCATTGAGAATTTTCGCACGCTTCGAGAGGATCTTGCCGGCAAGGGCCATGTATTTGATAGCGATACGGATACCGAAGCCGTTGTTCACCTCATTACCGAGGAGCTGAATAACTGCGATGATCCTGTGCAAGCCGTGCGGGAAGCGATCGCCAAACTTGAAGGTGCGTTCGCAGTCGGAATTGTCTTTGCGGGCCATGACGATCTGATGATCGCGGCGCGTAAAGGTAGCCCGCTGGCGATCGGACACGGCAATGAAGCCATGTATCTTGGCTCGGACGCCATAGCGCTGGCACCTTTTACCGATGAAATCACTTATCTCGAAGAAGGCGATATGGCCGTGCTGCGGCGCGCTGGTGCCGAAATCTTCGACAAGGATGGACTGCCGGTCAAGCGACCGGCGATCCGTTCACAAGTCAGCTCGTTTCTTGTTGATAAGGGAAACCACCGCCACTTCATGGCGAAGGAGATTCACGAGCAACCGGAAGTCATCAGTCAAACGCTGTCGCACTATATCGATATGGCTGAAGGCCGCGTTGATTATCCCGATCTCGGGATCGATCTCAGCGACCTTACGCGGGTTACGATCTCGGCCTGCGGAACCGCCTATTATGCAGGTCTAGTTGGCAAATACTGGATCGAGCGGTTCGCCCGTGTGCCTGTTGAGATCGATGTCGCATCGGAACTTAGATACCGGGAAGCGCCCCTGCCAGCTGGTGGTCTGGCGTTGTTTGTTTCCCAGTCCGGTGAGACTGCCGATACGCTTGCAGTTCTTCGTTACTGCAGGGCTCAAGGCCAACGTATTGCTTCGATCGTAAATGTGCGAACCTCGACGATCGCACGTGAGTCGGATGTGGTCTTACCGACGCTGGCAGGCCCTGAGATCGGGGTTGCCTCGACAAAGGCCTTTACGTGCCAACTTGCTGCACTGGCCGGACTGACACTGTTGATTGGGCGAGCCCGGGGAACGATTTCGCCCGAGCTTGAACAGGAGTTGGTGCAAGGGTTGTTGGAGGTCCCGCGGCACATGGCCGAAATCATGGCCGATGAGACGCAATACGAGCATTTGGCACATGACCTTTCGAAGGCGCGTGATGTGCTTTATTTGGGCCGTGGGATCAACTATCCGCTGGCGCTGGAAGGGGCGTTAAAGCTCAAGGAGATCTCCTACATCCATGCCGAGGGCTATGCTGCTGGAGAGCTTAAGCACGGTCCAATTGCTCTGATCGATGAAAACGTGCCGGTCATTGTTGTTGCGCCGGAAGACGAGCTACATGACAAAACGGTGTCTAATGTGCAGGAGGTGGCGGCCCGTGGTGGGAAGATTATCCTCATTTCCAACGGGGCCGATGATGCGGCCGGCTGCGAGTTAATGGCGCATATTCAGGTGCCTGATGCGCATCCTTTCAGCCATCCCATCCTTTATGCGGTGCCAATTCAGCTCATTGCCTACCATACGGCAGTGTTCATGGGTACAGACGTCGATCAGCCGCGCAATCTGGCGAAGTCTGTGACCGTGGAATAATTTGGTGTTTCTTTGTCAAATTGCGCGCTTGGCCAAGAATTTGCCGAATCTCCTTGCTTTTACTACGGTAGTTGGACGGTGCTGGCAGCGTTAGGGGGGAAGTTCCTATGAACCTGGTCAGCTTCAAGGTTCGTGTGTGAGCACGGTCCATGTCCAACGGGCCTGATCAGCGGTCGTACGGTTGGTTTGCTCAAAAACGAATATCTCCAGTGACGGGGGACTTCCCGCGATGACGAGTGCGGTCAAGCCGTTTGTGCGCTTTTTGGTGATCATGGCCATAATGGTGAGCGGTTTCGCCTGGTCGCTGCCCGGTTCGGATCCTGCGATTGCGCAAACGGTCAGCAAAGACAAACCGCTTGACGGGCGCAAGACGGTCATTTCCGGAATAAAGTCCTTCGAAGCGGGCCGCATGGATACGGCGGTGACGACGCTGACGAAAGCTATTGCGGGCGGTGGACTGTCGTCGCAGGATCTTGCCAAAGCGCTCTATTTTCGTGGGCTTGCCCACCAACGCTCAAAAAAATCTGCACAAGCGATCTCGGACCTTACGGCTGCTGTATGGATGAAGGGCGGTCTCAGCCCGTCCGAGCAGCAGGCGGCGTTGGCGGCACGATCCAAGGCTTATGCCGAAGTGGGGATGAGCGATCCAGGTCCTCCCGTGGCGAGTATTGGCAAGCCAGCACCTGCTGCGCCGCCTTCGAGTTCGGCACCTGCCCCGGCCAAGACACAACAGTTGGCCGCGATACCGAAGGTGGTTGCCACGCCGAAACCGGTTGCAACACCGCGTGCGACCGCCACGCCAAAAGCGGTTACTACAACGAGTTCGGGTTTCCAGACGCAGGTGACGCGAAGCGTTGAGAATTCCGGCGCAGCGATTGCCGAGCCAGCGGTTTCAAGCGACAATTCGCTTTCGGGTGCCGGAAACTTCTTTTCTAGTCTTTTTAGCGGTGGTTCCTCGGCGCCTGTATCTCAGTTGCCGACTGCAACGACTCCGCCTGCATCTGGTCGGGCTGCAACCGCTCCGGTGGTCTACAAGCCGGTTGTAACACCGCCGTTGATTATCGCGCCGGCAACATCTGCTCGTCCCGTGGCGAGTATTGGCAAGTCAGCACCTTCAGCGCCGCCTTCAAGTGCGGCACCTGCCTCGGCCAAGACACAACAGCTGGCCGCGATACCGAAAGTGGTTGCCCCGCCAAAAGCGGTTACTACAACGAGTTCGGGTTTCCAGACGCAGGTAAAGAAAAGCGTTGAGAATTCCGGGGCAGCGACTGCCGAGGCAGCGGCTTCAAGCGGAAAGTCGCTGTCGGGTGTCGGCAACTTCTTTTCTAGTCTCTTCAGCGGTGGTTCCTCAGCGCCTGTATCTCAGTTGCCGGCTGCAACGACTCCGCCTGCATCCGGTCGGGCTGCAACCGCTCCGGTGGTCTACAAGCCGGTTGTAACACCGCCGTTGATTGTCGCACCGGCAACATCTGCTTCTCGCGTGGCCATTGTCGAGACGCCGACCGCGGTTTCACCCCCGGTACGACCGACGCTTGTCGAGCCGGAGAAGGTCG
>DAOUZE010000512.1 GCA_030665765.1 Filomicrobium sp. | reverse complement strand
CATATACAGCTCACGGGCTCCTCAGCGCTATCTAGCGACGATGCTACCCGTGCGGCAATCGAGCGAGCTGCGAAGTCGGTCCGCGGAATGCGGTGGTTCGAAGTCATCGAAACCCGCGGCCATATCGAGAATGGGAAGGTCGCTCACTGGCAAGTCACAATAAATGTCGGCTTTACTCTGGATGAATGAATCCTGGACGGTGTGATCAGAGTAGGCGCGACAAGGAGACGAAATGCCGATATTCTAGATCTCAATGGGGGTCGCGGCACGCCGTGACCGATAATTCCGTCGGCCCAAACGAGTGTCGAATGCCGCGAAACCTGAAGCGCTAGAACTCAGGAGAAGTGGCATGCCGAATGCACAAATTCACCAATATGATATTATCCTACCGATCGAGACGGGGAGCCGGCTGCCTGTTGTCCGTCGCGTGTCGCCGTCAGAGCTGGCTACCGTTCTCAAGAAGGGGTTTGATGACTTCTGGGCCATGCCGACGCACGTAATTTCTTTGTGCGTAACATTGCCTGGCTCGAAACGGTTGTGAAGCGCAAATCTCCCCGCACGCGGCCCGAGCAAATCAAACTACAGGCCTTAAAAATCGTTGCATTATTGGAGGGCGGGATGCTTGTTTCCAGCGCGCTCCAATCGCAACAGGTTTTCGAGCGGTAGGCGAAGTCCTTGTAGGAATAGTTCAGGCCGCCGAGGGATTTGGAGTCGGCGATACAGTGCGAGCATCCAGGCTCGTTTGTGTATAAGCTGTTCCCCAGGGAACATCGTCCAACGGCCGCGCTGCTATACTGACCTGTGGGGAGAGCCTTTTGGGCTTGAAGGACGATTGGATCAACAATGAACGAGGTGGCTGTTTTTGTTCCCCCGGCAAAGCTGCCTGGTCCGGACAGGCCGAGTATATTTGGCTTCCTGTCGGCCATGATCAGCGATCCATTGAGTGTGATTCCGAAGTCAGCTTATAGCGAGCCGGTCGCCTCTATGACTGTACTCGGAGAAACCGTCGGGGTTGTTTCCGACCCAAAGCTCGTTGAAGAAATATTGATCCGCCGGCCGCAGGATTTCCCCAAGACGCGTATTGACGAGTTGGTTTTTAAGCCGGCGCTTGGCGACGGCCTGTTAACGGCGCAGGGTGACGATTGGAAATGGAAACGGCGGCTGGTTGCACCTTATTTTTCGCCGTCAAGATTGGACCGGCGTGTGCCCGACATGGTGGTCCCATTCGAAGAGTTGGCGAGTGAATGGCATGCAGCCGGATCAAGAGGCGACGTCGACATAACGTCGTCAATGACGGCAGCCACGTTTGAGGTGATAAGCCGAACGCTCTTTACGAACCAGAGCGAGATTGATTTCGGTACGCTCTCCAGAGCCATTGATAATTACCTGGGACCCATCTCATGGATCGTTGGTTTATCGACCTTGCGGCTGCCTTCGTGGATACCGCATCCCGGCAAAGCGCAATTGCGCGATGCCAGCGATGCCATGCGGCAAGCCGTTGGGGATTTGATCACCGCGCGGAGGCAGTCGGGCAATGTCGGAGAGGATATCTGCGGTGACTTGATGCGAGCGCAGGATGCGGACACGGGGCGGGAGCTCCGCGACGCAGATCTCATCGATATGCTTTTGACGTTAATTGCGGCGGGGCATGAGACGTCGGCGAACGGGTTGACCTGGACGCTGTTCTGTCTAGCCAATCAACCGGGCTTGCAGGAGAGGTTAGCCGAAGAAGTTGACGAAGTATGCGGCGGGCGGCGGCTTGCTGCTGCTGACATACCAAAGCTGACACTCGTTGAAGCGTTCATCAAGGAATCGATGCGCTTGTTTCCGCCGGCCCCGCTAATGGCGCGTCAATCATCGAAGCCCGAGCAGTTCGGTTCGCATCACTTTAAATCCGGAACGACGCTATTCATCCCGGTCTACGCCATCCACCGGCATGATGCGTTGTGGCCGGCGCCGGGTG
>DAOUZE010000370.1 GCA_030665765.1 Filomicrobium sp. | reverse complement strand
TCAATCGAGTCCGGCCGACTCCGCGTCCGTCAGATCCAACACTTTCAACACGTCCAATGCGATGGTCCAAACTCTGACCATTTGCTACACGCACCTGCATGGCGTTCCTCTGGAGCGCGCCGATCGCCCGCTAATTGGTTGGTATGGCGATATGGAAATGGGTTCGCACGCCTGGCAACTTTTGAAAGCCGGCCCTCTTGACGTTAAGATCAGCGTCGGATCACCCGTTCCTTTCGACGAATTTGCCGATCGCAAGGCACTCGCCCGCCACAGCGAGCAGGAGATACGTGCCGAATTGGTTCGCATGCTGCGCGGCCGATCGCCGGGCGCGCCCCTTGTCCTTGCCAATTTTACGGCTGAGAACGAACGCTCGACCGCTCATCGGCCCTCGGATTCTAGGAATTGGATCTGAGCTTCAGCGGCAGGGCTGTAGCAACCCGGTATAAGCTCCTTTCGGCTGTTGACATAGATATCGCCTTGCACCAGTGTCCCGCGCCGTTCAGCAGCGGCACAGCGTTGCAGGTCTAAGAATGGCAAACACACTTGCAGACACGTTTGCACAGACGTGTTGCCGAAAACGCGCCAGCCAAATCAACCCGACTCAGGGTAAACTGTAAATAACGTGGGTTGGCGATGGGTCACTCAAAACGGGGTCCGGCTAAAAGCTGAGACTGCGCCCCGTAGGAGAAATATGATGCCGGGGACCAAGAAGGTCTTCGTAAAGACTTTTGGGTGCCAGATGAACGTTTATGATTCGGAACGTATGGCCGAGTCGCTCATTCCTTATGGCTTCTCAGAGACCGACCGCCCTGAAGAGGCGGAAGTCATCATTCTCAACACCTGTCATATCCGCGAAAAGGCTGTTGAAAAGGTCTATTCCGACCTCGGCCGCTTACGCCAGATAAAAGAAGAACGTCGCAAGCTTGGTAAGGGCACGATCGTCACGGTTGCCGGCTGCGTCGCTCAGGCAGAAGGCGCCGAAATCCTAGCGCGCGCGCCCGTTGTCGACCTTGTCGTCGGCCCGCAGAGCTACCATCGCCTGCCAGATCTTGTGTTCCGTGCACAGTCTGAGTCGCGTCGCCTCGTCGACACAAACTTCCCCGAGCAAGACAAATTTACCCGACTGCCGGACCGGACGGCGATCAGTCCACCGGCTGCCGGCGTTGCGCGGGCGGCCTCGGCCTTTCTCACCGTCCAGGAGGGCTGCGACAAGTTTTGTACCTTCTGCGTCGTGCCCTACACGCGCGGCGTCGAGTTCTCTAGGCCCGTCGACAGCGTGCTCGAAGAGGCCCGCGCTTTGATCCGTCGCGGTGTCCGCGAAATCACGCTATTGGGCCAGAATGTCAACGCGTATCACGGTGTTGGACCTGATGGCCGCGACTGGTCGCTTGCCCGCTTGATCCGAGCCATGTCGGAGCTTGAAGAGCTGCAGCGCTTGCGCTACACGACCAGCCACCCCAAAGACATGAGCGACGACCTCATCGACGCCCATCGAGATGTGGCACGGCTGATGCCGTATCTGCACTTGCCCTTCCAGGCTGGTTCCGATCGCATCCTTGCCGCTATGAACCGAAAGCATACGGTATCCGATTACCGCCGGCTGGTAGACAAGGTTCGTGCAGCCCGGCCCGATATTGCCCTTTCGACGGACGTTATCGTCGGTTTTCCAGGCGAGACAGAGGGAGAGTTTCTGCAGACCTTGAGGCTGGTAGAGGATATTGGCTTCGCCCAAGCATTCTCCTTCAAGTATTCGCCACGCCCGGGCACTCCCGCCGCGAAGCTTGAAGAACAACTGCCGGAAGAGGTGAAATCGGAACGTTTGCAGCGCCTCCAACACCTTCTGGCGAGCCAGACTTCTCGCTTCAATGAGGGCTGCGTCGGTCTCACAATCCCGGTTTTATTCGAGCGTCTGGGGCGGCATGCCGGTCAGATTGTCGGGCGTTCACCGTATCTGCAGCCGGTCCACGCCACTGGAGCTCGTGATCTTTTGGGCCGCATCATACCAGTGGAAATCTCTGGAGCCGGCCCCAACAGTTTGCTGGGCGTCATACGCGCTGCTTGATTCGCGGTTAAGTGGGTCCGAAGCATCTCGACCAATGTGATTCTGCCGGTTGCGGTTGTCAGGCGTTTGCAGGAGAATGAAGTCCGGCGGTGGCACTCCATTTGAACAGGCTGATGGGAGTCTTCTGATTTGGTAGCTTTTCGCGGTCAACCCGTGACCGGTCCGGGGCGTACAATGAAGCCTCAGGCCGCGAACGCACGTATCGTCGTTCCCTTCGAAGACAACCGTCATCTGACACTCCTATTGGGCGAATTCGACAGTCACCTCGCTCTGATTGAGGATCGGCTTGGCATCGAAGCGCACGCGCATGGGAACGTCATCATACTGACGGGCTCAGAATCCCAGTGCACCATCGCCCGCCAGGTTCTGGAGGATCTCTATGGTCGCATCGCCGCTGGGGAGAATGTCGGACCCGGCGAATTCGACGGCCTGATCCGCCACGCCCGCCATGAGGCCCCTGCTGACGGCGCTCAGGCCCAGATCGCTACCCGGCGTCGGGTCATCAAATCCCGGAGCCCGACACAGAGCGTCTACATGCGGGCGCTGCAGGAGATCGATTTGGTCTTCGGCCTCGGTCCAGCAGGTACCGGTAAGACCTATCTCGCCGTCGCAATGGCCGCCCATTGCCTCGAAAAAGGTCTTGTTGAACGGATCATATTGTCTCGTCCCGCCGTCGAAGCTGGTGAACGCCTTGGCTTTCTGCCGGGCGATATGAAGGAAAAAGTAGATCCCTACCTGCGGCCGCTTTACGACGCGCTCTATGACGTCCTGCCTCCCGAAAAGGTCGAACGCGACATTGAAGTCGGCGTTATCGAAATCGCTCCACTAGCCTTCATGCGCGGCCGCACGCTGGCAAATGCCTTCGTCATTCTCGACGAGGCGCAGAATACGACCAGCATGCAGATGAAGATGTTCCTGACCCGACTGGGTGAAAACGCAAAGATGGTTATTACTGGCGATCCCTCGCAGATCGACCTTCCTCCAGGCATGACCTCCGGCCTGGAAGAGGCCGTCGGCCTGCTTTCTGGCGTCAATGGGATCGAGGCGGTGCGCTTCACGGGCTCCGATGTCGTGCGTCGTGATCTTGTCGCCCGAATAGTCGCTGCCTATGATAAGGCTGACGAAACAAACGGACAGCGATGAGCGACGATAGTAACAGTTGTCCCGATGGGACAGAAGGCGAACCTCCACAGATCCGGCCGGCTGGCCTGATAAGCGTGGATGTGATTGCAAACGGTGGAGATTGGACAGCCATCCCAGAAGTCGTGATAGCCGTCCGCGTGGCCGCCGAAGCTGCGGCGTGGATTACTGAATCCGGTCTGTCAGGCGTTTCTGCCGCCGTCGCTCTCTCCAATGATGCCGAAGTTGCCGCCCTTAATGCCAGCTATCGTGGCAAGGCATCGTCGACGAACGTGCTTTCCTTCCCTGCCCGTCAGGGCCTCCACGCCTCCGGACAACGAGGCTTCATCGGTGACATCATACTCGCAGCGGAGACCGTGATGCGCGAGGCTCAGGACCTGGCGGTTCCCCCA
>DAOUZE010000121.1 GCA_030665765.1 Filomicrobium sp. | reverse complement strand
TGCATCATTGACACCACGCGAAGAGCGTGTGCTGCGAATGCGCTTCGGCATCGGCATGAATACCGACCACACGCTGGAAGAAGTCGGCCAGCAGTTCTCGGTGACGCGCGAACGCATCCGCCAGATCGAGGCGAAGGCGCTGAGAAAGCTAAAGCATCCGAGCCGCAGCCGCAAGCTTCGGAGCTTCCTGGACAACTGATTTTGTCCTGGCGCGCGTTCGGTTTGGGAGGATTAATCGTTCGTTTTCTAGCGCGCTTAAAACTCTTGTTTCAGGGCGTGATCCCTTCGATCTAGCGGGCTGGTAACAGTCCGCTTTTTTGCGCGCGATGGCCTATTCTGCTGGTTGTTCTAATGGCGCGGTGTCGAGCAGCGACACGATCACAAAGGCCGCAAGCGATAGACCAATCGTTGCAAAACCGATCACCGGACCGGAGACGTCTCCGAGCCCCAGCGCTTCCTTCACCGGGCCCAGCCCGACAATCGCCGAAAAGCCTGCGATGAGGGCGGCGATCGCGCCACGGCGAGTGGCTCTCGGCCAATAGAGCCCGCCCGCCAGTATGACGATGCCCGAGCAGAAATAGATGGCGCCGGAGACCGCGAGGTAATCCCAGATATCTTCATGACCCTGGTAGATGAGCCCCCAGTAGAGCTCATAGACCGCGATCACAACGATACCGATGCGTGTTGCACGGATTTGGAAACTCGCATCTTCGGTCCGTCCGGTCAGAGGACCACAAATGTCGCGGGCGATGACAGACGACCAGCAGAACAGATAGCCGTCCTGGGTCGACATAAAGGAGGCGAACATAACGATCGCCAAGAGGCCAACGAGCCATTGCGGCAAGGCTTCACCGAGCATCACGGCAGTGGCGACCAGATCGCCTTCCTGGCCAAAGCCTGCGAGTTTCGGGTGCATGGCGGCTTGGGGTTCAACTTGGCCGGCGAAGTAGGCAAAGGCCAAAACACCGATGAAGGCCGGTAGTGCCATGCGTCCCATGAAGACCAGTGACGACACTAGATAGGCGCGTCGCACTGTCGGCTCGTCCTTTATGCACAAGGCACGCGACAATGCCGTCGGCCAAATAGCCGAAGACACAACGCCCGCGACCAGGACCATCCACAGGACGTACGTCAGCCCGAAGCTTTCAGCGGCCAAGGGATCAAACCCCGCATGACCTTTTGCAGTGCTGACAGCGGTCACCGCGTCGCTTAAGGGAACCACCTGAACCAGGATAACCAGGGCGATGGCCAGCCCAGCAACGATCAAACCGAACTGCAGGACATCCGTGGCGATCACAGAACGCATGCCCCCGTAAGCTGTGTAGGCGACAGCAGTGATAAGCAGCACCACCATAAGCGCGCTGACACTGGCCGAGCTGCCTTCCAGGCCGAGCATCGCGACGATAAAAAGGGCAGCTACCTTGAGGAACAGCCCCATGTTGAGAATACCGCCCAAGGCCATAACAGCACCTCCAAAAACGCGGACATCCTGGCCATAGCGCTGGCCGTAATACTCGGGCACCGTGAGCACGCCAGTGCGGCGCAGAGGAGAAACGACAAATCCCGTCAGACCGACGACGAGGCAGCCAACCAGCGCAGCGGCGCTTATGTGGAAGGCGGCAAAACCATCGTTGAAGCCCTTTTGGGCGTTGTAGGCGATGGTGATGAGCCCGATCTCGGTGGCGCCAACCGTGGCAATCGCCGTGCCGAGCCCAACATTGCGGCCGGACACGAAGTACTCGGCGAGATTGCCTTCAGTGGCGTGCCCTGCCGTCCGGCGCAGAATGAATACAAGCGCCGCGGCATAAACAAAGGCACCGATCGAGAGGCTGGTGATAAGGGCAGTCGACATTTAGCAGTTCCGTCAACGGACCGTTTCAACGGGCATGAGCGCGGACCGATCGCACAGCTTGCGCCCTTGATTGCAACGGACGTGTGCGGGGCGATTATGTCAACGTCCTTTGCGACTTGGCGCGGCCCTGTGTTGTGGATCTCACTAAGCACGACCCAACCTACTGGATCAGCGCACGGTGGAGCCGTTGGTTGGGATAATAGACAAGACCCTGCGCGACGCTTCGGTGGTGTTTTGGCTGCAAGGGATATGGGGCTTTGCAAGGCTAGCCCACTCCGGCGGCGTTTATCGGACCAACCTCGTGCAACTCATCATCCTCCGCCTTGACTGGGACCGCTTGCGGCAGCCAGTTCTTCTCGGCCTGATGCCAGGGTAGGGCGCGCGGACCGTCATCTGGATGCAATTCGCAAAAACGGCGGCGGATTTCCAACACGCGGAGACGCTGAAGATACGTGAGGTGAAGCGATGCTCGCAAAGCCTCGCCGGCGCAATCATAGGTTTCGACCGCGCCGTACACGGCCATAAGGCGGAAGTTGTTTTCCACTTTGCCCCGGTCGAGACCTGTAACTTGCTCGATTGCACGGAAGGCTACGGTGAACGGCAGGGGCGCGCGCATGTACTTCACACAGGCATTGGCGAGCTTCAGAATATCGCGGTCGGCCCAGCTGCTCTGACCGATGCTTTCCAGCCAGACTTCGGCAGCAATAGGTAGTTCCTTACAGTCGATCCCGGCGATGCTGGCAAAGCGGATGTGGCGGCGTTCGTCGAACATCGGCTCGTCTCAAAAATCATTGGTGACCACATGAATGAACAGTGTACACCCTTGCCCATGAAAACAGTCTTAACAAATCTAAAATCTGTGCTCTGATCGTATTTGCCGGTTGCTGGCAACTAACCCGTCGTCACCGGTAGAGATCTGCGCGGGTTGGAGGCAGCGGCGAGGCGCCCTTCGCATTGTGCGAGGCGAGCGTTTGAAATAGACGCGCCGCACCACGCTGGAAAGCCAGTGAACAACCAGCCAGATAAGCAACCCAGATGCGGTAAGTCTCCTCGCCAACCAGGGCGATTGCCTCCTCGCGCCGGGCGGTCAACCGCTCGCACCAGATCTTGGTGGTCAACTGGTAATGCTCCCGCCAACCCTCAACGTCGTGGATTTCGAAGCCCGCCTGCTCCATCGCCATAATGGTGTGGCCGATGTCATCAAGTTCACCACCTGGGAAGATGTACTTTTGAAGCGCGCGTTGTTCGGCGCGGGCGGAGAAGCGACGGTTCTTACGCTTGGCACGACGCGAAATCGCGTGATTGAGGAACAGCCCGTCTTCGGCCAAAACGCGGCGGACGGATTTGAAGTAGAGATCAATGTTGGAAATACCGATCGCCTCATACATGCCGATCGAGCAGATCTTCTCATAAGTGCCTTCGAGATCGGCGTAATCGCGGATCTCGAATGTAACCTTGTCGGAAAGGCCGCGCTGCTTGGCCCAGTTTTGCGCAAATTCGATCTGGGCTTCCGACAACGTAATACCGTGAGCCTGCACGCCGTAGTTTTCGGCCGCATAACACAAGAGCCCACCCCAGCCGCAGCCAATATCCAGCAGACGATCACCCGGCTTCAGACGCAGTTTGTGGCAGATCATCTCCATTTTATCGTGCTGCGCCTGATCGACGGTGTTATTCCAGTCGGTGAAATAGGCGCAGGTGTACTGCATGTTGGGATCAAGGAAGAGATTGTAGAAATCGTTGCCGACGTCGTAGTGGAACTTGATAAAGTCCTTGTTCTCGGCCTTCTGTCGTCCTTCCCCGCCTTCGTCACCGGAGTAGTCGCGACTTCGCTGCGGCTTTTCGCCGGGCGCCAGCAAGAATGGCCAGAGTTGGCTCAACAGACGCCGCTTGCTTAGTTTTTTCAGCTGCTTGCGGCTACCCCCATCGGCCAGCTGCGTACCCAGATCGATCAGCGTGCCGCCTTCAAAACCAACGTGGCCGTGAGCATAGTGGCGGATCAGCCGGTCAAGCGTCGGGTGCCTTAGAAGCGATGATATGACGCCTGGGGAGGCAATCGTAATGGCCAGATCGCTTTTGACATTCGAGCCGAGCGGCACAAGCGTTCCATCCCAGAGGCGGACAGATGCGTCCAAGTCGAGATGGCGGCTGAGATCCTCAACCAGCGCTTTCGCGGCCGCATGATGCTTGTCAGAGGTTTCTGTCATGTTCGGTGTCCCTGTTGTGGCGGGACCGAAGCACAAGAGGCCTGCGCGGGCAACCAGGGTACACCCACGTTGGCCCGCGCAAACCGGGGTTAGCTACAGGTTTTTGCGGTCTGGCCAAAAAGGAGCTTTTTGCCTTCCTCGGTAACAGCTGGACGACTGCTCCACGGTTTGCCCTTTCCATAAGCAGCAAAAACTGCTGGACGCGCGCGCATGGTGTCAAACCAACGCCGCAGGTTCGGAAACGCGTCGAGACGCTGCAGCTGGGCCTTCCATGGGACCACCCAGGGATAGGACGCCATGTCGGCAATGGAGTAATCGCCGGCCAGCCAATCGCGTCCCTGAAGCTGGCGCTCGAGCACGCCATAAAGGCGATTGGTTTCGTTGACGTAGCGGTCCATGGCGTAGGGAATTCTGTCTGGCGCGTATTGCACGAAGTGGTGGTTCTGTCCCGCCATCGGACCAAGCCCACCCATCTGCCAAAAAAGCCATTCCAGGACGGACTTTTTCGCTCGTGTTTCCGTGGGTAGGAATTGTCCGGTTTTTTCTGCGAGATAGACGAGTATAGCGCCCGATTCGAACACGGTGATCGGTGCGCCGCCATCTGTTGGATTACGATCGATGATGGCTGGCATGCGGTTGTTGGGTGAGAACTTCAAGAATTCGGGTTCGAATTGCTGTCCGGCCGAAATATCGACCGGCTTGATTGTGTATGGCAGACCGGTTTCTTCCAGGAAAATTGTCACCTTGTGGCCATTCGGGGTCGGCCAGTAGTAAAGCTCGATCATCTCTGCTCAGTCCGTTTTTTGATTGCGCGCTGCGAAAAAAGGTGCAGATGGCGCGCCGCCTTCCGTATTCCAACGCATCTCAACACATCGTGAAAAGGCGGCAACCCGTGGTGCATCACACGCGCTTCGGGCCGATGTGCGCCTGGCCGCGTTTTTTGGCGAGTTCGATTTGGTGCTGGCGCTCGGTGGCGGCCTGTTTCTTACTGGTGTCGGCATTCACCTCGCAGTGCGGACAGGGGTGATCGGCGTATCCGCCGGATGTATCGCCAGAGTGAAATGGTGTGCGGCAGATGGAGCAGAGCTGAAAGGGGCCCGGTTCTAGGCCGTGGCCGACGGAGACGCGCTCGTCGAAGACGAAGCATTCCCCCTGCCATTTGCTGACTTCTGCAGGAATTCGTTCCAGATACTTCAAGATACCGCCTTTGAGGTGAAAGACGTCCTCGTAGCCCATCTCCTTGAGGAATGCGGTCGCCTTTTCACAGCGGATGCCGCCGGTGCAGAACGTCGCGACTTTTGGCCGGTTATCCCTTTTGAGCGTTTTTCTCACCCAGCCGGGAAATTCCCGGAATGACTGTGTTTGTGGATTCAAGGCGCCTTCGAAGCTGCCGATGGCGAACTCGTAATCGTTGCGCGTGTCGACGACGACAATGTCGGGCATCGAGATCAGATCGTTCCAGTCCTCGGGTGCGACATAGGTGCCGACCGTGTGATTTGGATCGATGCCCTCGATACCCATGGTGACGATCTCGCGCTTCAAACGTACCTTCATGCGTTTGAACGGCATGGTCGCGGCGGCCGCTTCTTTCCATTCCAGATCGGCGCAGCCAGGGAAACCGCAGATATGGGCCAGGACTGCATCAATGGCCGAGCGCGTGCCGGCGATTGTGCCATTGATGCCTTCTCGGGCGAGCAAAAGCGTTCCTTTGACCCCAACCCCGTCGCAGACTTGCTGAAGTGGTGCGCGCAGGGCTTCGAATGAGTCGAGCCTGGTAAACTTGTAGAGCGCTGCAACGACGACGCCGCGCGCCTTTTGTTGAGAATTATCTGTCATGGGCCTTTTGGATTAGCGAGCGCGCGCATTTTGAGCAAGTGCCGGCTTGGCCATACGCATAGTGCTTGCTATCAAGGCGGTCCACTGGGACATCTGACTACCGCCCCAAAAAACGAGGAGACCGTCGGTGAGCGAAATGACGCAAGAGTCCACCACCCGGCAGGCCGCAGCCGCCCTGATCCGCCGGTATTACGACGCCTTCAACACCGGTAACTCCGAGGTCATGCTCGAGTGCCTCAGCGACGATATCATTCATGACGTTAACCAGGGCGAACGGCGGCAAGGCAAAGACAAGTTCAGCGCATTCCTGGCGCGGATGGGACACCACTACGAGGAGAAGCTGGGCGATATCACCGTGATGGTCTCCAAGGACGGGACACGGGCCGCGGCCGAGTTCAACGTTTCAGGCAAGTATCTTCATACCGAACTCGGCCTGCCTGATGCTGCAGGTCAGACTTACAATCTTCCAGCCGGAGCGTTCTTTGCCATCCGAGATGGAAAGATTGCCCGTGTCACGACGTACTACAACCTCACTGACTGGATTGCCCAGGTGGCCGGTTGAGGGCGCTCTCTCAGCCCGGGGTTTCCAAGCCAAGTACGCAGGAGTCTGCATCCGCAATGCTGATTACCGTTCTCAAATGCAAGCTCCACCGGGCAGCCGTCACGGAATGCGATCTTCACTACGAAGGCTCAATCTCGATCGACCGAGATTTGATCGAGGCAACCGGGCTGTTGGTGAATGAGCGAGTCGAGATCTACAACATCAACAACGGCAACCGCTTTGCGACGTACGTAATCGAGAGTGGCGTCGGGTCTGGTATCATCGGCCTTAACGGTGCAGCGGCTCGACTCGCCTGTGCTGGCGACAAGCTGATTATCTGCGCCTATGCGCAGATGGAGGAAGCGGACGCGCGAGCCTGGCAACCAACGGTCGTAGTGGTCGGAGACGATAACAAAATGGAGAAGCCGCGCACATGAGCCTGAGCGTCGAGGCCGTGACTGGATCCGCGTTGCAGGACGTTCTGCCGTATTTGGCGCGCCTGCGTATCACCGTGTTCCGGGACTGGCCTTATCTATACGATGGTTCGGAGGAATATGAGCGGGAGTATCTGGCGAAGTTCATCGCGGCAGATGGGGCCGTATGTATCGTGGCCCGTGATGGCGAAACTATCGTAGGGGCATCAACAGCTTCGCCAATGGCGGAGACGGACGAGGAGTTCATCGAACCGTTCAAGACGGATGGTTACGATATCGCCAAGGTTTTCTACTGCGGTGAATCCGTTCTGATTGGAGATTATCGCGGTCAGGGCGTCGGTCACAAGTTCTTCGAGGGGCGCGAAGCCCACGCACGACATCTTGGCGGCTTCGAAACTTCCACCTTTTGCAGGGTTGTGCGGCCTGACGATCATCCTTTGAAGCCCGCGAGTTATCGCCCCCTGGATAGTTTCTGGCGTAAACGCGGATACAGCCCTGTCGAACGACTTTTGGCCGAATACGCCTGGAAGGACATCGGCCAGAGTGACGAAACCACCAAGCAACTGCAGTTTTGGACAAAGCCACTGTAGGCCCTTAATGACAGCGCCAAACACCGTCAAAGTCGCCACCGCGCAGTATCCGCTTGATCCGGTAGCATCGCTGCAAGAGTGGCGCGACAAGGTCGCCTCATGGGTGGCCGAGGGCGCCGAAACAGGCGCAAAAATCCTGATGTTTCCCGAATATGCCTCACTTGAACAAGCGATGGCTCTTGGTCGTGAGGTTGCCGAGGATCTGTCGGCGACGCTGAAAAGCGTCGCGGAACTGGCTGGCGAGCGGGTCGCATTTCACACTGATCTCGCGCGCGAACATGATGTCCATATCTTGGTCGGCAGCGGACCGGTGCTGCGCAATGACGGTCGCTATTGTAATGCGGCGCAACTTGTCGCGCCGAACGGCCGTGTCGGCGAACAGACCAAGGTGATCATGACGCCGTTCGAGCACGACTGGGGCCTTAAGGGCGATCGTCGTGGTCAGTTGAAAGTTTTCGACACGGAACTTGGCCGTATCGGCATCGCGATTTGTTACGATAGTGAGTTCCCGCTGCAGGTACGCAGCCTGGCGGCGGCAGGCATCGAAGTTCTACTGGTTCCATCCTGCACGGAACTCGTATCTGGCTATCACCGCGTACGCACGGGCGCGCGAGCAAGAGCGCTTGAAAATCAAATCGCCTGCATGACCAGCCCGACGATCGGCAATGCGACTTGGTCGCCTGCTGTCGACCACAACGTTGGAGCGGCAGGTGTCTTTGTCCCGCCCGAGCATGGTGTGTCCGATGACGGGGTCCTGGTTGAGGGGCAACTCAACCAACCGGGGTGGGTGTTTGCGCGCATTGATTTCGCGGCCCTGCGGGCGTTACGCTCGGGCGGTGAAATGCGTAACTTCCTCGACTGGGATCTGCAGTGCGGGGCGGACCAACTCAACGCCGAGGCAGCGGTCGAGATAATTGACATGAAGGGCTGAACACACCGCCGGCGCGGTCCGTGCCTGATCTTGGACGCCCCGATTAGAGCATGGAGCGCTTGCCGACGTACGGCCGGTCCCAATGCACAAACCGGTCTTGAGCATCAAAAAAAATCCGCAGCTGAGTACTCGAAAAGAAGAGCTTATGCGCCGGGTGCAGTTCGGGGTGCTTTCTGGCTCCATCGAATTCGAAACAGATCAGCTGTTTCGACATGTGCTGCCAGCGCATGCCGCCGGCGCTTGAATCCCCGATCAATCGGATGACGCGCCGTTTTACCGGCTTGGTATAGAGCCACTCGAAGTGGCAGATGGTCATAAGATCGCAGACGTCATCCACCTTGCCTTCAACCTGGATGAGGCGCGCGAAAACGGATTCCAGCCCGTGCCAGTAGAGCGCGCTACGTGCGACAGCGTCCTCTGCCACGGCGAGGATCGCGGGCGGGCTCAGGCACAAATTGAGGTTCGCCAACACAGTCGCATTCGCTGCCTCTTTCGCGCTTTGTTCGTCCGCTGTTGACCGGTAGTGGTGTTGCGAAGCAGCGGCGCCGCTCTCTGTGAGGACGCTGCTTGCCGGGGAGCTGTCGAGAACTAAAAGGTGCCGGCGGGAAATTCCTGAAGCTCGCGTGGTTCGGACCGGGGCAATGGTCCTCGCCTCCTGGGACGGCCAGCCAAACACTCGCCTGCGCAGGCGCAACGTCGCACGGCCGATACCTGTAACCATAGCGACGATCAGAAGAATACAAAAGAAGGTTGCGGACGACAGCGTGCTCACAGCATCCTGCCGAAAGCGCCGAAACAAACGCGGCCAATTCCAACTTCTTCGTAGCGGCCAGAAGGGTTTCATGGCGCCTCGTCAACTCATCAGAACTCTTGTCACGCACAGAATACGCCGCGATCTGGTGAAACAACAAGTTCATCAACGCGCTTCGGGGACCGTTACAGATGATTTTTTGACCGAAAAGTCATCTGGGCCAGTGTTGCCGATCAAGAATGCAGCGGCTCTTGCGCCCGAGCCACTTACAAGGCTCGGGCGCCAGAGCCATTGCAATATAAATAATGATGACGGT
>DAOUZE010000437.1 GCA_030665765.1 Filomicrobium sp. | reverse complement strand
GCAGACCGCTGCCTCGGTGTTTCCGCAGCCCGCGCCACCAGCTGCTCATGTGCCGCCAACGCCGCCGACAACGCCGAGTGTTTCATCGCCCCCGACGCAGGAAGCTTTCAAACACCCCGCTCAACGCGATCAGCATGCGGCATCCAAATCGGATCTTTCCGACCCAAAACAGGCGCCGGGTCGGGCGCCGGGCGCAATCCTCGAGATTGAACCGGGCGCCGCAACAGCCGGCCCCAACGCGCAGGCGATGCAGTCTCCAAGTGATGCTCTGCACTCATTACGTTCAGAACCGAGCGTCGCCGCAAGCGCGGACCCGGCAACACGCCAACCTGCTCCGGTCAAAGGTTACGACGTCGAAGATGAAGACGATGATCAACCGCGTCGTAGGGGCCGGATTGGACTACTCATCGGCACGGTTGCGGTAGCAGCGGCGATTGCCGGTGGCGGTGTCGTCGCTTTTCAAAACAAGGATGCCATCCTCAGCTACATGAACGAGCGCGCTGAGGACGCCAAAACTCCAGTCGTAAAGGCCGAAACTAACACAAAAACGGTAGCGCTCGAAAAACCCGAAACTCCGAAGCAGCCCGCCGCGACGAAGATCGATCCACCTCGTCAAGGCGTCACGGTCACCGTACCGCCGACACAAACGGTCACGCCGAACACGAATGCCGACGATAACAGCGTCCCGCTTGGAACCATCGACAGCAATCTGCAGAAATCTCAACTCTGGCGCGTCATCAAGACGGAGTTCCCTGACTGGTACAAGGAACGCGTGCAAGAGATTTCAAAACTGAGCAACAAAGCCAGCGAAACTGATCTTTCCAAACACCTCATTGGAAAGCTCGTTGCCCTGCGCCGTGAGAACGCCAAGTACGCGCTTTCCTCAAGCACCGATCACCTGCAGAGCATCGCTGGCGCTTTCCTGGCGAACCTCAAGAGCCTCGCGGGTCACTCAACGGATGCTTGCTACACATTCATCAGCAAGGGTGAAACCAGCCCGGCCGTGATATCTCTATTCCCGAAGCCCGGCTATGGAGACGCCATCGAAGGCCAAATCGCGGCGGTGTTCCGCGCCGTTGCCGATGGCAGAAAAACCCCCGTGACACGCGACAAGGCGACCAAACCTGACTACGACGTACTCGCCGCCGAACTGACCAAGATTGGCTGGTCAAAGGCTGATCTCGGCTTGTTCGCTAATCCGCAGGCTTTGGCCAAGGCGCCGCCCGAGCAAGTCTGCAAGATGGTCCAGGACTGGTTCTCAGCGCATGTCGCGATCGCCGATAAGCAGGTCCAGGAACGTCTCCTCGTCGAAACACTTCGCCCTGTTGTTGCCGGCTAATCAAACCCAGCGCGACAAAGTGTCTTAACCGATCGGGATTTCGAGGCGTAACCGGTCGCAAGCTAGACGCGGCACCTTGCGTCGCCCGTCCACCTCGTCAAATTCGACAATCCCGAAATTCTTGAAGCGCCGCAGCGTCAGCATCAAACTCGCCTTCGGTCGCCCCGACAAGCGCGCCAGTTCCGCCACCGACTGGGGACCCGCCTGTTTGATGAGTTTAAGAAGCTCAATGTTACGCTTGGAAAGTAGCCGGGAAAAGCCATCCAGAGACATTCCATCGCATTGCACGCTCAATTGCTTATTGTCGCCGTTTGCCGCTTTTGACCGCGCACCTTTCGACTGCCGAGCGGTGGCATTGTTTTCCCAACTGTCGTCGTCATGCAAAAGCATCTCTACGCGGAGCGTCTTGGAGTTTCGCTGCATCATCAGCTCCCACTGGGCCCATGGGGCATTGGCGGAGCGACGCGGAAAACATATACCGAGTAGCGCCATTGTCGTTGCTAATATGTTTCTAACGACAACACTGCGCGGGAGGATCACCCGAATTAAGGAAGCGCAGGTCTAGTTACAATGCGGCGTGGAACTCAGAGACCAGGGGCGGACCCGCCAGCAACCTGATCGCAAAAGGCGCGCCGATCGCAAGCTGCCCTGAAAGACGTAGGTCCACACTTCAAGCTCCACATTGTTCGCCAGCGCAACTTCACGGTTCACACGTTGATAATCGTCCCGATCACGCGCCTTCCAACCAATCCCCTCGTAACGGTCGAGCCACGCTAGAGTCACGGCTGGCTGCAACAGGTGAAACACTTCGCCGTGAACGACATCCCCGGCAGCTTCAGACAAGATTAGTCCCGGATATTGGCCCAGATCAAAAAGCCGCGCTCCCAGCGTCGCCGGGCCAAGGCTTCTGGCCTCTCGGCGTAACCGGTTGCGCTCGCCAGAGCCCATCGCGTCGCACGCCTGGCTCATAAGCGTTCCGTAGACAAACAGGTGACGGATTAGCATGCGGTCGTCCCAGTCTATGGCCCCAGCAGGTTCGTGGCCCGCAATCGCGAACCAATGCAATCACGAACACTTCACCGGCAATTTGAGTGCATGTGAACGACAAAGTCGCCAAGTTCAGTATCAATAAACGTCGCTTACAGGACGCAAAGTCAAATGTTGAAACAACGCATTAAATGGACATTCCCCTTCATCGCAGTTCTGGCATTACTTGCGGCCGTCGTGTTCGCAGTACAGGACGCCAGCGCCGCCAGCCAGAAGGTTTTTACAGGTCTCGTCAAGGGCGTCGCCGTCGGAGGCTATGATCCAGTAGCCTATTTTTCAGACGGCAAACCCAAGAAGGGCAAACAGTCGATTTCGTTCAACTATAACGGAGCGCTCTGGCGCTTCAGCTCAGAAGCGAACCGTTCATTGTTCGCTGCGGACCCCGCAAAGTACGCCCCACAATATGGAGGCTACTGCGCTTGGGCTGTAAGCCAAGGCTACACCGCAAAAGGTGACCCGGTTGCTTGGTCCGTCGCCG
>DAOUZE010000491.1 GCA_030665765.1 Filomicrobium sp. | reverse complement strand
AAATCCACGGGTGAGTTCTACAATGGCCATGACGCGACGGGAGCCATGCCGGGTGTTTTCACATTGACCTTTTCCCAGGTCACGACCTGGATCTTCGCGCGCTCGATTATGAACGCGGCCATCCTTGGCTACTTCTATGGTATCGCCGGCGCCCTCGCTTACTCGGCCTACTACCTGTCATTCCTGACCGGGGCCAGCATCATATCCAGCCTCCGTTTCAAGCATGGTTTTGGAAGCGTTCAGGAGTTTCTCGCCGACCGTTTCGGACTTGCCGGTACGACCAGCTACAACTTTGTGGTCGGCATTCGCTTGTTGTCCGAGGTGTTTGCCAATCTGTTGGTGATCGGTCTCGTTTTTGGCATGGACGGCTCTTGCGCATACGTCGTATCGATCCTTCTAGTCGGTGGTGCAACGCTCGGCTATTCGTTACTTGGCGGTTTGCATGCTTCTATCCGCACGGATGCTATCCAGATGGCATTGTTTCTGGTGGTCCTTGCTGGGTTGCTACTCGTTGCTCTGGCGACCGGGACATTCGACGTCGGTGCGATTGCCGCCAGTTCACCCGATGCCGCAAACCCCGGATGGATCCTGCTCGTCGTGGCACTACTTCAGGTCTGGAGCTATCCGATGCACGATCCGGTTATGATGGACCGCGGCTTCATCGCCGATCGCAGCACGACGATGACGAGTTTCTATCACGCCGCCTGGATCTCAGTTCTGTGTATCATCGCTTTCGGGATGATCGGAGTGTGGGCCGGCATGCATAAGCTTGATGGCGAATCGTTCGTTCCGACTTTGAGCCGTCTCATCGGCGAATGGCCGATGCTGCTCTTCAACGTCGCGCTTCTCGTCTCCTGCATGTCGACACTTGATTCAACGTTCTCTTCCACCGCAAAGCTTACCGTAATCGATATGCGGTTTGGTGAACCGACCGTTGCCAATGGCCGCATCGCCATGTCCGTCTTTCTGCTAGGCGGGTTGTTGATGGTGTTCTTTGGCTCAAAGGACCTGTTCAGTGCCGTCGCCGTCTCGGGCACAGCCTCGATGTTTCTAACGCCCGTTGTCATCTTCTCTCTATGGATGGGACGCAGGGACATACCGATGTGGAGCTATCTGACCGCATTTTTCACAGCGATGGCGGCGGCAATCCTCTACTTCACAGAATCTTCGGGTCACTCCAACCTGATCGCACCTCTGACAGGCCTGGAGCATAAGTACGCAAAGCTACTTTTGCTCTCGGTGATGACGCTGACGATAGGCTGCGCTGCCTTCGCCGTGGGAATGATCGCAGGAAGGGCGCGCCCGCGTTTCGAAACAGGCAAAGCCTGATCAATTAAAAACATCATATATTCATATGTTTGAATTGCTGTGCCGCCACATCAGGGCTATTGATGGTGAGCGGGCGAGCAACCCGCACAAACCACAATACGTTGGAGGAAACCATGACGAGGCTGACCCTCGCCGTTCTTGCGGCCATGCTGGCTTTCGGCCCTGCGCAAGCCGCCCAAGAAGATCAACTTCGCATCATCGAAAAAGATACCAGCTACAAAGTAAAAACTGCTGACGGCGAAGAGATCACCATCACACGCACGATGACCAAGTGCGCCAAGAATAAAGGCTGGTTACAGCCGCTCATCCCAACCAAGGGGATCAATCCGGTTGTCGAGTTAGAAGTGCTTGCAGCGTTGAATGATAAGGATTTTGTCGTCGCTGATATGCGTGAAGTTGATTGGCACCTGCAGGGGACAATCCCCGGCGCCGTCAACATCCCCTACACGGAAATCTCCGGCCGGCTCGGTGAATTCGGCTGCAAAAAGACCGAAGGCAATTGGGATTGCGCGAATGCCAAGAAAGTTCTCGGCTTCTGCAATGGTCCAGTCTGTCCGCAAAGCCCCTCTGGTATGCGCGCTATGATCCGTGAAGGCTTCCCAGCCGAGAAAATCTACTATTATCGGGGTGGAATGCTCGACTGGGAAGCGCTCGGCCTAACCACGGTTGAAGGCAGCCTCTAGATGACCCTGCCGCCGATCAGGAGAAACTGCGCTGGGCGGCGATACCGCCCGGTCTGCGACCGCGCATTGCCATAAAAAAGGGCTATCCGCGCCCTCGATAAGTCGCCACGCCTTGATCGGGCAACCACACGCCATCGGGCAGGTTACCCGCCTGCCAAAAAACGTCGATCGGCATGCCACCACGGGGATACCAGTAACCGCCGATCCGCAGGTAGTGCGGAGCCAGGAGTTC
>DAOUZE010000161.1 GCA_030665765.1 Filomicrobium sp. | reverse complement strand
GGAGCAGCGTCATCTCCTTGAGGACCAAGGACAATGGAGACAGCGTCGTGTTCTGCCCTATGGTCGCGCCGCCCATCACGGTGGCGCCGAAGGCTACGGTGCAGCCATCATGAATGTGGGTTCGCTTCACCTTCAGCATCATGTTCTCGAAGGTGTGAAACTGAAGGAAGCCGTCGACTACACAATCGTTGCCGAAGCTTACCGCATTCCAATCCATGCACTGCATCGGTTGAGTTACGATTGTCCGTTCGCCGATCCGGCATCCCATCCGCCGCAGAATAGGATTGGAGAGCACGGTTCCGGCGCAAAATCCCAGAGCGCCCCTACACCAGATAAAAAAGCAGTCCTGCGCAAAAAAGTAAGCAAAGTGTTTCCAGGACCAGAAGGGCGTCACATGATTGGAGCCCCATTCGTCACCAATGAGGCATTTTTTGACGGCAACGGAGAGCGCAACCAAGCTCATTTCTGAGAGTATCAACGCTCCGAACGCACTGGCGACCGGGTGTATGTTAAACTGCAACAGGCAGAAAAATAGAACCGCGAAGATGGGCAACTCTGCGGCACGCACCATGCCAATGCTGAACACGTCATTCAGAAGAATCCGGGTGAGAAATAGCGAAAAGCTAGGCAGGTTGTGCGTCGCATTCTCTTCCTCGAACGATGTACTCGCGAATTTTACCGGCGGATTTCCCACGATGGTGATCGGCTCGCCACCCCGCGAGCGCATTTGTCGCCGGAATTCTATATCGCTTGCCGGCGTGGAGACGCCCAGCAGGAAATTGGACGGGAACTGTCCATACTCGGCTACGCAGTTGTTGCCCGTGAAGAAGTTGTGGGGCATGTCGAGGCAGCGCAACCTGAAATGCTCGGCACCGTAGTCGAGCATGTTGGTGAAACACCCGTTCGACCAGAACACCTTGGAGTCCGAGGTCGCGAGTTCCGGGACAAGATTGAACATGACGTCACACTCAGAGGCCCCTAGCCGCGGGAAGCGCAAACCGGCCAGCGCCCGCAAGTACTGCCCGGTGATGGTCCAAGTCCATTGACTCTGGATCGCGTTCATCTTGCTCATGCGGTACATGAGGAGAGCACCTTTCAGCCCGCGCGATGGATAGAGCCCCGGCGAAGCGGCCGTGCAGCGGATGAACAAGCAACCCAACAAAGAGGTCACGACAACGGTGCCCCAGCCAACGACAAGCGAATAGAGCGTTAGGTCCGCGGCTATCTTGAGCAGCGGCGTCACCTCGAAATAATTACCGGAAAGCCCGACCTCACCGCCCGAGATCAAGTCTCTGGCGACAGCTAGAATCACTGCTGCGGGGATGACGGTGAGCGAGAGGGCCAAGAACATCTGCATCAGTATATTGAGGGTCTCCAGCACCCAGATCGGATACGCGTATTGGCAGATCTTGGCCGTGCGCTTCAGCTCGGTGCAGCCGCCGCTGAGGCGTGCAGGCCCCCCCTCCCACATTTCGTGACAGCCCACGTTGCTGAGGATGGGGGTGAAAGGGGTGATCCAAGTGCCGCGTCCCACGGTCACGTCGTTGGCGACTGCGCCCCGCATGCCGATCTTGCAACCACTTTCTAGGTGAATCGGACCGAGATGCAGGTTCTGTCCGACCCACCTCGCAGTTTGGATATAGGCTCCTGTCTGGATGGCGACATCGTCGTCGATAGTGAGTAGGTCGAGCGGCCCGGACAGGTACGCATCGTGCGCACATTGAAGGTTCTTGCCCACCCTTGCGCCGAGGTTCCGTAATGCGAAGGCCATCAAAGGCGCGCTCCGGTATAACGCACCAAGTGGCATGAGCACTGCGCGCTCAAGACGGCCAATGCACCAGACTCTGAGATGCATTTTGCTCCACTTAGGGTAGATGCCCGGCGTCACATTGTTCTTGTAGATATCGCCGCTGATGACGCCCTTCATAAGCATGACCCAGAGCAGGCTGACGAAGGGTACCGAGAGGGCAATCGCGTAGAGGCCGATGCCGAGAAGGACGAACCCCCAGATACTCGCGGTCGCGAAGAAAGCCGCGACGTCGACCTCGGCGAAGGCGGCGAGGAAGACTAAAGTGGCAGGCAAGTAGAGTAGACACGAGAATAGGACCTGTAGCGTTGTGAAGTAGCCGACGGACAGAATCTCTGCCGCGGCCTCGTCACGATTGTCGCCGCGCTTTTCCGGCCTGGCCGGGGTCGCAGCGGCCTTCGAAATCTGCTGAAGTGCTCGAGGACGGTTGGCCACTTTTCGGGCGGTGTTGCAGTCACTGAGTAGCGCCCTGACAGGCACCAACCATCCCGCCGCTTGCAGTCTCTGGGCCAAGCGCGCGATCAGTATGGAGTGGCCGCCAGAATCGGCGAACGCATCGTCCAGCCTCAGCTGCGTTTCGAACACCCCTCTGCAAATCGCCAGCACCTCCTCGCACTCAGGCGCTATGTCGGCCTCAGCCTCGAGAGACTTATCCTCCATGTCGCCGCGCGACCGCTCAGCTTCCGGCTGGGCCTTCCCCAAGGGGTGAGCAAGATCCGGCAGGCGGTCCCGGTCGATCTTCCCCGAGACCGGTTTCATGACGAATTTCTCCACCAGAAAGATCGTGGTCGGCACCGACGGCGCCGGGAGTTTCTTGGCGAGAGCCGTCTTTACCTGAGCGACCCACTTTTCCGGTGCGGGAGCGACCTCCCTAATCGCAGCCTCGCAGAGCGATGGTGCGGAGACGAAGGCGACGAGCGCACCATTCTGGTAGTCCACAACAGCAGCCTCTATTTCGACGAACTGCGTTTGCAGAATGTCTTCGACGGCCTGTGCCTCGACACGGTGCCCGCGCACTTTGAGTTGCGCGTCGATTCGCCCGAGGAAGTGCACGCGCTGGGTTTGGGTGTCGATCTTGCATTTGTCGCCAGTGCGGTAGAGGCGTCCGAACTGAGGATGCACGATGAACTTGCCCGCGGTTTGCTCTGGCAAGTTGCGGTAACCGCGGGCGACGTGAACCCCGCCAATGCACAGCTCGCCGATCTCGCCATGAGGGAGCGGGCGAAGCTGGTCGACCTCGAGAATGACATAGGTGACGTTGGGAAACGGAGAGCCGATGGTAACGGGTTCCCCCGGCCGCAAGGATTGGCGGCTCGTGTCCGTACTCGCCTCCGTAGGCCCGTAGGTGTTGACGATCTGGCGCCTGGCGCGGGTCCAGGGCTCCACCAGCGCGCTAGGAAAGGCTTCGCCAGCCGGCACGACATAGCGGCAAATAGGATAAGGCAGGTCAAACTCGGGCGTCGGCGTGAGGGTGGTGAGCAGCACAGGCGGACAGAAGAGCACGGTGACCTCGGCCTCGCGCAGGACGGGGACGAGGTCCGGACCCGATCGGATCTGCTCCTTGGTGAGCATGACCACGGTGCAGCCCGATACCCAGGCGCTGTACATCTCAGAGATGCTACCGTCGTATCCGAGTGACGAGGAGAGCGAGGTCGCGTCCATACCGGGAACAAGATCGAAATAATCGGCGTAGCTCAGCGCTAAGTTCACGTAGCCTGCGTGCGGACATTCGACGCCTTTAGGCATACCGGTGGTGCCACTCGTGTAAAAGATGGTCGCAAGGCGCTGTGTGGGGTCGTCCAGCCACGACGGCAGCTCTCTCGGCAGCAACGCCTCCGGTAGCGCCAACAGGTCAAGCGTCGGCAGGTCGCGGAACTTGCTTTGGCCGCGCGTGAGAATGACCGTCGGCTGTGCGTCGCTGAGCATGTGGGCCAGCAAAGCTTCGGGCAAGGTGGTGTCGAGGAACATTACCGTGCCGCCCGCCTTGAGGATGCCGAGGTGAGCGGCGACGATTTGCCAGTTGTCCTGCGACATAGCCACGGTCACCACCTGATCGGGGCCCGTAAGGAAGGGAGAAAGTGCCGCGGCCACGCGCTCCGCTTGCGCGTCGAGTTCGGCGTAGGTCAGAAACTCCCCAGTGTGAGGAATGTGCAACGCCGTATGCTCCGGAAATCTCTCGACGGACCGGCTGAAGACTTCTGTCAGCCAGCGAATCCCCCGCTGATGGGGGACGTTGACGATATCGCCGTCGAAGACATCAGTGAGACTGTAGGGGCAGGCGTCAGCGAAACCGTGCGGCTCTGACGCCCAAAGGTAGCGCCGCCACGCCACGAAAGTCAGTAGCAGAAACACTGCGAAGGCGCCTGTTAGGACAACTGCCGTCAAAGTCCGCCCTCATTCTCACGGCGCCACGCCCTTGAGAGCTCAAAGTCAACCTGCCGTTTCAATTTCAGATTGGCGCGCCGAGAGCGCGGCGAAGCAATATCAGTCAAAATATTTATCGAGGGGCCCAGATCGGCGGACGTCCAGGGTGACGCAATGGAATCCCCCGCCCAACATCTTCGAGTGCCGCAATTTAAGGGCGATGACATCAAGACCCTCCTTTTCCAGCACCTTTATGAGCGCCGTCTGGTCCCGATCGACGACGACCTGAGTGGGGCTGATGCTGAATGCATTCATGTCAATCCAGTCGCTGCCAATGGACTTCCGCTTGTAATTTGCGTCATGCCTCTCCGTATTCTCCATGGGCGGACTGTAAATGACTTTCCACTGCTTTAGGAATTCCGGCAGCGTATCGTCATTCACGCGAGCTGGATTGCAGAGGACCAGCCCCGGGCGCAGAGCCACAAAGGTCGAGTCAATGTGACTGCCATAATAAACATCCTTGAGGAAATGGACCCGAAACCTATCGCCCAAAATTGTCTGCAGCCAGTGACCGCCCATCTCGTTGCCTGTGGCGCTAACGAGGTAAAGCAAGTCCTGGCCGAAGCGGAGCACGTTCGCGGCGTCGAAGGCGGGCTCGTCATTGCGCGGCACGGGTTTGCTCAAATCGACGTCGAAGAGCTTGTCCAGAAGCATGGGCTTTGGCGCCGCATACCACCTGGCGCCCGAGTTCATATACTCAAGCAACAGCTTGCGGTAGCTGTACGTTTCCTGAGATCGGCTGCGGATTACATTGGGCGTTTCGATAATCTGGTCACCGACGACCATCATGATGTCGCGCGGGCAATAGTTGTAGTAGCCCTGCGCTTCCCAGTTGATCGTCGAGAACGTGACCTCATGCGGCCAAGTCTCCGGCCGCCTCACGGTAACGCCCATGCCTTCCAAGACCTGGACGAACTCGTTCAGGTCGTCTTCGGTCTCCTCAATTACCCGCTGGTCAAAAGAGCCGCGCGGAATTTCGTCGAGCGACCGGTCGGGAAATTCCGCAAGCTGAGTGCTTCGGTCAGGCGTCGGAAATCGCGCGCGCAGAGGATTGCCGACAATGACTTCTTCCAACTGATCCCATTCATTGCAACTCCACACACGCGACATGAACTCCGCCCCCCTGTTCCGGCTTGCACTCGGACCGCTTCTTCCCGCGGCTCTTTCAAATTGCCGCCTCACCACCGCGTAGAATTGCTGAAAAAGTCAGGCAGCGCAATTCCTTCGCCCGACGCCGTGGCCGCCTCTAGGACGAAATTCCCCACGGCTAGATCGAGAACGCCGAGTCCGAAAGGCGAGAATATGCGCGGCCTATTGCGATCCGGCTCGATCTTTTTTTCGAGAACATCGACAAGAGTCCCGCCAATGAAGGTCCTATTTCCGGTAGCCATTTCCGCCAGATGGAGCGAGGTATTTGCTTTCAGGCAGTGCTCCACATCATCCACGATGTTTTGCGACGCAAGGATCACATTCGCGCAAATGTCGCGCAGCGATAGATGCAAGATAGTCGGCGCATGCGCGAGCAGCCCTTCGTCGGAAAGATACGGGTCAGTTGCGGTTGTGGTGAAAACGATCAGAGAACTACCCCGTATCGTGTCATCCAAACTCTCCTCGACACTTGCATGGATTCCATGCTGTTCGCGAAGCCAGGTGCTGAGGTGTTCAGCCTCATGGCGATCGAGGTCGTAGAGAGCGACATCGCGAAATTGCCAATTCCGGAACAGCAACCATTCGACCGTTGCACGAGCGATGATTCCAGTTCCGATAATACCGAGGGTACCCACAAATGGTTGCGGCGAGATGTACTCCGCCGCCAGCGCAGCGGACGCCGCCGTGCGCGTGGCACTGACGAGCGAAGCTTCCATGCAAGCCAGGGGATAGCCCGTCGCGGCATCATTCAGAATAAGAATTGCCGAGGCTCGAGCCAAGTTGTTAGTCCGGTTGTCCGGAAAACTTGAGATCCATTTGATGCCGCTTTTTTTAACGCTGCCACCGAGATGCGCCGGCAGCGCGATGATGCGAGCGTTGGGCTTGTCCGGATAGCGGAGGAAGTAGCTGTCCGGATTTACCGAATCGCCGGAAGCGTGCAGACGGTATGCGTCTTCGACGACGCCGAAAATCTCGTTCTTATTGCGGTCGATTATGTGCTTAACGGCCGAGCCCGGCAGCACGTAGAAAGTCGGAATGGCTGGCACGTTTGCGTCCTGATCTGCTCGCTATTCGGCCGCGGCGGGGTGAGATGCTGTTGCGAAACTAGCGTCGTATGCAGCGACACTCTTCGCCCAGGCCCCGTCATAAATCGTGTCTAGATACTTTTCGCCAAGGTCTGGGGAGATTGCGACGACAGTGTCTCCTCGTGCGAACGCCGGTCCTATCTGTTGCACCGCAGCCAAGACCGTTCCTGTGCTCCCCCCAACGAGCAAGTGATAGTCGCGAACTAAGGAAAGACACGCTTCGATGGTTTTGCGTTCGTCCATCACGACAACCTGGTCCGGATTGGCTAAATCCGCGAGTTCCGGTCTCAAGCTCGCGCCGATCCCGGGGATATGCCGCTTCCCAGGCATCCCTCCGAAAGTGACCGACCCCGCCGGCTCAACCGCTACAATTTTGACCTTCGGGAACCGGCCGCGAAGCCCTTCAGAGATTCCGGCGAGCGTCCCAGTGGTGCCGGTCCCTACAAAAATCCAATCGATCTTGTCAAACTCCCGCGCGATCTCGTTAGCTGTTTCCTCGGCATGTACGTTCTTGTTGGCGTGGTTCGCATATTGGTTGAGCCAGACGGCATTCGAATTGGATCTGAGTATTTGATCTATTGCCTCAATTCGACTTCCCAAATATCCACCGACGAGGTCACGCTCTTTAACTATGACAACCCTACCGCCGTAGACCTCTATGCCTCTTATGTTGCTGCGATTGGCGTTGGGATCCATCACGCAAATAAATTCGTAGCCCTTTACAGCACAGACCAGGCTGAGCGCGATGCCCAGATTTCCCGACGAGGATTCAACAAGAACCGTCTTGCCTGGTTGCGCCATACCGCGATGTTCCAGGTCTTCGACTAAGGCCGTCGCAGTTTTGATCTTAATCGAGCCGGTTACATTGAAGCCTTCCAATTTCAAGAATATGTCGTGCCCGGCAACGAAGTTGCGTAAACGGTAAAATAGGTCGCGAAAGACCAGGTCCAAGGGCGACTCGATGATCACAGCGGGCAGTCCTTTCCGAAAATTCCATCCGACCTGGATTCGCATTGTAAGGCAGAATCATCTCATCATTGAGAGCGATTTTTGCGATCCTGTACGCTTTTTGAATGTTCGTCGCCGACCGGTGTTGTCACATTAAGTCAAAAAGTCAAACTAGGTGGGATCGAACCTGGTCGACCATAGCGTTTTATCATCGTCTTGAGAAACTTCAGTGCCGCCTTGCGGCAGCTGAGGTTCGAATCCAGTACCGCCCACCACGCCAATCTTCCTAGACACGAGCATCTCAGATGCCCGCACCCTGAAAGGGCTCTAGCCCTTGCGCCGGAAG
>DAOUZE010000064.1 GCA_030665765.1 Filomicrobium sp. | reverse complement strand
ACCTGCTGTCGGTTGGCATCCGTCACGAAAATGTTGATGGGAAGCATCGCTTGTCCCGTCTGTCCGCGTGGACCAAGCAGCACTCTGCCTGAGAAACCGTACTTCACCGTTACACGTCCCTGCCCGACGATGCATTCGCGCGCCGTCTTCGTAATCTCACCCCTATGCTTGACCGCAAGGCTGTCACCGATCCGCCCGTCCTCATAAACCGTAAAGTGGCCTTCTCGCTCTTGCGGGAGAATCTTCGGACAACCGTGGGCGATGCCGCCCGTCGAAAGCGAACCAACGCCACCGTTTGAATCCGCTTTAGCGGCCGAGAGCAGCTGCTCTTCGGAGACGGCAGCAACCTGGTTCTGTTCCGATCCGCCTCCAAGAATGCTCGAACCGAATCCGGATGACAGTGATGGTATGCTACAGCCTGCAAGACCAACAGCGGCGAATGCCGCAAACCCGCAAACCGCGACCGATCGCAATTTGCGCGGCACACGTACCGTCCGGCGCCGTGTAACCTCCAGCCCAGTGCATTGCATGATGCCCTGCGAGCCCCCATACTTTGACTGCCGCGAACGGAGCAGTTTGTTCATCCCCCGGCACGCCATTTCAAGACGTGTTGTCTTCACACGACTCAGAGCCTACCACCCCCATATGCTTCCAGAAAAGTGCTCGTCGAAGCGATCCAGATCTCAATTTCGGAAAACCGAGACCCATAGACAATGAATACAAACTCAGGCTCACCGGAAACGTCGCCCCAGATTGCGAAACGTTCGCTAAAGGTCCTGCTAGCCGCCCCGCGTGGTTTCTGTGCCGGCGTCGACCGTGCCATCAAGATCGTCGAACTGGCGCTTGATAGATTTGGTGCACCGGTCTACGTGCGTCATGAAATAGTTCACAACCGCTATGTCGTTGATTCTCTGCGGTCTAAAGGCGCCATTTTTGTGGAAGAACTCGACGAGATACCGGAAACAGATCAACCTGTGATATTTTCAGCGCATGGTGTCGCCAAATCGGTCCCGCATGCTGCAAAATTATGCAATATGTTTGTGCTCGATGCAACCTGTCCTCTGGTGTTCAAAGTCCATTTCGAAGCCGTCCGGCACCATGAATCCGGCCGCCAGGTGCTCTTAATCGGTCATTCGGGCCACCCGGAGGTGATCGGCACCATGGGTCAACTCCCCGCCGATTCGGTCACCTTGATCGAGACCGTCGCGGATGCCGATCGCTTTCAGCCAGTTGATCCAAAAAAACTCGCCTTCACCACACAGACGACCTTGTCCGTTGACGATACCGCCGAGATCGTCGAGCGACTGCGGCTGCGCTTCCCGACGATTGTCGGCCCGCACAAGGAGGACATCTGTTACGCAACCACGAACCGGCAGGTCGCCGTCAAAGAGATCGCCGCCCAGTGTGATCTTGTTCTTGTGGTCGGCGCGCCTAACAGCTCCAATTCACTGCGCCTTGTCGAGGTTGCCGAAAGAGGTGGTTGCCCCTCCGGCCATCTCGTTCAGCGGGCTTCCGACATTCCATGGGATGTCGTACCGTCGTCGGGCGGCACCATCGGCATTACCGCCGGCGCATCGGCACCCGAAATTCTGGTCGACGAGATCATCTCAGCGCTGAAAGAGCGCTACGAGGCCTCCGTCGAGGTGGTAACGACCGCCGAGGAGAATATCGCCTTCAACATCCCCCGCGCGCTGCGTGAGACCACTTCAGTCAACTGACAGACCAGCACCGGCCTGAGCCCACGACAAGAGCAAAACGAGAATCGAATCCCTGATGGCCGTCTACACCGATGTCAGCGACGATGACCTCGCGCAGTTTCTGCAGCGCTACAACATCGGTGAATTGCTCTCCTATAAGGGCATCGCGGAAGGTGTGGAGAACACAAATTACATCCTGCACACAACAGCCGGCACTTACATTCTGACACTGTATGAGAAGCGCGTTGATACTGCGGACCTTCCGTTTTTTCTCGGACTCATGGAACACCTTGCCCAGAACGGCGTCTCCTGTCCGCTACCGGTCCGCGACCGCGAAGGCCGCAACCTGAACACCTTATGTGATCGCACCGCTGCCGTGATCACATTCCTGGAAGGCTTTTGCGCCCGGCGCCCGCAACCGCATCACTGCGCCAAGGTCGGCAAAAGCCTCGCGCAGCTGCACCTCGCCGGCGACGGCTATGAAATGCGCCGCGACAACTCCCTCGGCCCAAGCGGCTGGCGCCCCTTGTTTTCTCACTTCGCCGACGCGGCCGACACCATCGCCGGCGGCCTGCAATGCGAAATATCTGCCGAGCTTGACTGGCTGGAGTCGAATTGGCCCGCGGACCTTCCCGAATCCATCATCCACGCCGACCTGTTCCCCGATAACGTCTTCTTCCTCGGCGACAAGCTCTCCGGCGTCATCGACTTCTACTTTGCATGTAACGATTACCTAACTTACGACCTCGCCATCTGCCTCAACGCCTGGTGCTTCGAAGAAGACTTCTCCTTCAATGTCACCAAAGGCCGGGCGCTGCTCAAGGCGTATACCGAGGTACGCCCGCTCGAGGACGCCGAACGTGCGGCCATCCCAATACTTGCGCGAGGGGCCGCATTGCGGTTTTTGCTGACACGCTGTTACGACTGGCTCAACACACCGCCCGGCGCCATCGTGAAGCCGCATGACCCGAAAGCCTACCTACGCCGGTTGCGCTTCCATCAGCGCGCCAGGACGATTGCGGACTATGGCTGCTGAAGATCACCCGATCCTTTCCTCACGAAATAGATCAACGGCCCCCAACATGCCCACCGCCAAAGCAAAACCAACCGTGACGATTTACACTGACGGCGCCTGTTCTGGAAATCCCGGCCCGGGCGGCTGGGGCGCAATCTTGATATCCGGTGAACACCGCAAGGAGCTCAACGGCGGTGAGGCGCTCACTACCAACAACAAGATGGAACTGACCGCCGCCATTGAAGCCCTGGCCGCTCTGAAGCGGTCAAGTAGGGTCGAGCTGCATACCGATTCAACCTATGTGCAAAACGGCATCCAGAAATGGATCCATGGCTGGAAGCGCAATGGTTGGCGCACCGCCGACAAGAAACCCGTCAAGAACGCCGAACTATGGCAACGCCTCGACGAGCTCCGTGCCGGGCACGAAGTCGACTGGCATTGGGTCAAGGGCCATGCCGGTCACCCAGAAAACGAGCGCGCCGATGAACTCGCCCGCGAAGGCATGGCGCCGTTCAAGGGATGAAGCGTTTTGAGACCGCGCCGCTTCTGCCACGACAGCACGCCTTGGGATCGGGCGTTGAAACTGTATCGGGAATAGCCGTGAAGCTGTTCGGTGAATGCGTTTCGAGTCTGGGAAGGCCCATCATCGCAAGCTAAACGCCACCGTAGCAACTGCCAGATTGGCACATTGAACCTTCCTGCACGTGCAAGGCCGATCGACGGCAACAAATTGGATTGAACCAGGCAAAACAACTTCTGCGAACTGCAGACCAGTGGCACAAACCATCAGTTTCTTGACCTGCAAATACGATTGGTCGCTGCTGTTTTTCCGCCGGCAACTATCAAAAAGACGGCCCAGAAGTACCGATGCGGACATGGGGCAGTCAATTCTAAGTCCCCCAAAACCTACCGCCCAAAAAACGCATCAACAAATCAATGTAGTACCCGTGACATAACGGCAGGTGTTTTCCGGAAAGTTTTGACATACATCAACGAGACGCACTCAGACTATTAAAACTTGGCCGAACAACAAAACTTCCGCTCGATCAAACGCGCCAACTTAGATCGGCCGCAGATCAAGCCGCATGGGGGATTTAAGAGATCGATCGCCAGTCTTGTTGGCTGCTCCTGATCGCCATCCTCCACGTTGCGCCAGCGTGCGCCATTGCTATGCTTCGTAACGACGCCTCGGAGTTTCTGGGGCCGTTACACTGAATGGAAAAGTCAATACTGCAATCCGCTCTCTTCGGAACGCATCAAGCTTGGTCAGCGCCTGCTTGAAGATCCGCGACGGTTAAGGATAGCTGCACTTCCTGTCACGATCTCAAGAAGCTAAGCAGCAACGGTCAGTCCGTAGCCATTAGTCATAGTTGGCAGAAAGAGCCTCGCAATGTGCCAGCGGTATTGAACGCGGTCTTCAATGACGCAACGCCCTAGGCGATGAGTTGAGTGAAAAGAGCATCCGGGCTGGATGACTTCCCTATTCAGGTGCTGGAACGATTGAAGGCGGATTCCGGTCTGGCTGGTGGGTTTAACGCTCCGTTTGGATCAAAAACGCAGATCACGCCATCCACGATTGCAACGGCCCTTGAAGCTTACCTGTTAACGCTCATCACACAGAACAGCCCGTTTGATGAATTCATGCAGGGCGATAACGCCGCGCTTACCATCGAGCGGCAATTGGGATTAGCCGCTTTTATCGATAAGGGTTATATGGCATGCCAATATCGACCAAGTCTTGCAGGCGACGAATACGAAGAAATCAACACCTCCACGGATGCTGGTGCAACGGCCGCAGAAACCAAGCATCGGGCTCGGGCCACACCATTGCGCAATGTCGCGCAGACGGGTCCCTTCTTCCGTTCCGGTCACGTTGATCGCCTGGATCATGCGGTGGCGATGATGCTCAAAACCCAGCTCGATGATCCTGGGTTTGGAGGCGAAATAAAGGTCATCACGGCGTTATTGAAAGCCTTTCGGGGCCCGTGAAGTAGGACAAATGAGCGTGGCAAAAACGGTGGGCTTTTAAATGTTCGTATTTACCAAGCCAGCACACCCGAAGTATTGCCGCCAACTTGTGCTTAATCGCTCAGCTGGCCTGGCAGATGGTCTCGTCCCGCCATCATCGAAAACAATGCAGCAAAACGAAACCGGGAGGCCGGCCAGCCGCCGGCCCCTCGCCCCTATCTCAAATCATATTACCCATCGCCGAGCACAGCGTAGCCGCACTCGACTTATCGTGCTGAGGCGGGGCCTCATCGATGTTGAGAACCTTGACGACGCCATCATCGACCAGCATGGCGTAGCGCTTCGAACGCACACCAAGACCGAAACCCGAAAGGTCTATATCAAGACCTGTCGCTTTAGCGAATTCAGCAGCGCCGTCCGACAGCAATTCGATCTGACCGGCTGCCCCTGTGTCCTTGCCCCATTGGTCCATAACGAAAACATCGTTGACCGCCGTGCAGCAGACCGCATCGACACCTTTTGCCTTGATCTCCTCGAGCCG
Source organism: Filomicrobium sp. (assembly GCA_030665765.1). Classification (GTDB taxonomy): domain Bacteria; phylum Pseudomonadota; class Alphaproteobacteria; order Rhizobiales; family Hyphomicrobiaceae; genus Filomicrobium. The sequence continues at coordinate 9,240 of DAOUZE010000064.1, read as the reverse complement.
CTCCAGGAAACCCGGCATGTGCTGTTTGTGGCAGGTCGGCGTGTAAGCACCCGGCACGGCGAACAATGCCACCTTACGGCCGGTGAATACATCCGAAGTTGTCTTGGGCTGCGGACCTTCCGATCCCATCACGAAAAATTTGGCTACAGGCAGCCGGTCGCCGACACAGATGGTCATAGGTATATCCTCCAGAATACTTTGGTTGAAATGCTTACTCGTGGAATTATCAGTGGTTTAAACGCCGTGTTAGCCAATTCGGTTCGCGGCGGGGCCGATCCCCTCGCGCCCGAGTAAAGCGAGAAAGAACGAGAGCAGCAGCCTCACTGCAACCGCAGTTCGCGCTCCGATTGCCCTTTAGTCCCAACAAGAGTCAACGTAATTGTGCGCCCCTTGAGTTCATCAAGTTCGAACGCGTCGCGCAGATCTATGACGAAACGTGCTCGCTCCCCTGCTCCGTCATTGCCGCCACTTTCCACCCGCCGGGCCATCGGCAGGTAGATACCATCGGGAGCCTCGGCGAACAAATCTCCCTTATCGGCTGCGCCAGCAAAGTCCACATCCAGCACGATGCGTGGCGCACTTCCCGTCAGCACGATCTCTTGGCCGACTACTTCGGGATCACCGGCTCGTTTACGCCCTGTCGTTCGAGGCGCACGCTCCAACGCTTCCGACAACTCATCCGGCATCGTTAACGACATACCGTGCGGCACATCCAAAGCGAGTCGCGCTTCGGCGGGAATGCAGATTTCCCGGCAAACACCGAAGGTAAAATCGAGCTTGAGATCGATTGGCCGCGCAGCATCACTCGGAGTAATCACAACCGGCAACACCACGTTTTCTTTGTAGCCGATGGTGTCGCCAGTCTCGTCCGTCAGCCGCTTCGGCGCGGGAAAAACAACTCTTGCCTCAGCCACGTTGGTCGACTTCGACCAATCGAAGTTCGGAGGCACTCCGCCCGCGTCACCCGGATGGCGCCAATAGGTCTTCCAGCCGGGCCGTAATTCAATCTGGATTCCGGCAACAATTTTTTGCGTCTCACCGGCTTGCGCAGTAATCCGACCTACCATCATCCGCACTCGGGAGGCGTGGCCATCGACCCAGTGGGTTGTAACACCCGATCCAGCCTGCGCCGGCAATGATAGGTGGTGCACAACCAAACCAAGGCCCGTCGACAAGGCGAGACAGGCGCCAGCCTTCAGAAAAATCCGCTTGGTTAACGAATTGGGGATCAAGTCTCTCATCCTGTTCTATTCGGCTCGTTATCTTCACTTAAGCCGTTTCTCGCACATCGCAAATCACGACTCCTTCATTTTCCGTGACGACCGCCGGCTTTGCATGTAAGCCCCCATTGCTGCGACCGAAACCCGCTTCACAACAGCTGCTAAGCAGCGCTAAGCTACCACCATGTGCAAGTCGTCCACACGAGATGAACACGGTGCCTGCTTCCTCGAAGGCCAGCTCTTAATTGCGATGCCGTCAATGTCTGACGCTCGCTTCGCGCGATCCGTCATCTACATTTGTGCGCATTCCGATGAAGGCGCCATGGGTCTCATCATCAATCAAACCGCAAATCACATCTCGTTTCCCGACCTACTCGACAGGCTGGAGATCTTTCCTTCAATCGAGAGTAAGGACGAGGGTAGGTCCTACAAGGATGTTCCGGATTTGCCTGTCCACGTCGGTGGTCCTGTCGAGACCGGCCGCGGCTTTGTGCTTCACACAGCAGATTACTATGCCCAGGAATCAACCCTGGCGATCCAGAACGAAATCTGCCTGACGGCTACCTTGGAAATCCTCAAAGCCATTGCCGCGGGTCGCGGTCCCGCGCACGCCCTGCTTGCCCTAGGCTATGCCGGCTGGTCGCCGGGTCAGCTCGAAAGGGAAATACAAGCCAACGGCTGGCTCAATTGTCCGGCCGATCCAGACATCGTTTTTTCAGAAAACCAGCCCGACAAATACGCGCAGGCCCTCGCCACGCTCGGCATCGACCCTTCCCACCTGGTCGCCGACGCTGGTCACGCATAGGGCTGACTAGCCATTTTCTCGTTTTTTTATTGGCGCGCCGTCGCCGACACCCGCTGACGCCGGCTGCCCTTTTGCATCCGTTGGTCGGGCCGCACTCGTATTGCCAGCTAGACGCTTCAGACTCGCTGCAATGCCGGGCGGCAGATGCGCATAGGAGTCTGCCTCATCCGAACTGGTCGGCGGCGGTGAACCATTGCCAGACGGTGGAACTGGAACTGACTTAACGGTCGCCAACGGCGGCGGTGAAGCAGGACCCTTCGCATTTGATGGGGGTAACGTTGGTGGCCCGGTTCGATCGCGCCCGGCTTTCTGGTTGAGATCGTCATGGGTCCGCGCAGAAGGCTGCGGCGAACGCTGTGAGGCCGGCGGTGGTGGTGGAGTCTGTGGTTTATTCTGATGCGTTGCAGCTGTCTTTGTCGCGGGCGGCGCAGAAGTCCCACTACCGTGACGAACCTTTCGTTCCGCAGCTGCGGCGACTGCGGTGGCTGTCTTTAGAGGACTCTCCGAAACGGCCGGAATGATAGGCGGAGCCGGCGGCGGTTTCGTGGGTCGAACGGATTTGGGCACCATGGGTGGTGTCACTGGCTGCGCAGCCTTGCCTGCACCGCTCCCCGATCCTGCTGGAGCTGAGACCCGACTGCCCTCGCCGGTACCCATAGTGGCATCCGTAGAAGATGTACCGGGACTTAAGGCGCGACGTTTGGAAAGATCCTGGGTCTTTGGATCTGTGGCCGCTGGCTTAGGTGTTGAGGCCCGCAGCGGCGGTTGGCTACGCGGCGATTGATCCGCGGCGGACTTCGGTGAACCACTTGCTTTGACAGTCGGCGCTTGCGGTGGCGGCGACTTGGCTTGGCCGCTCGCCCGGCGCTGTGAGCTAGTCATCGGTATCTGTGCATTCTGCAGAATAGGGGGTGTTGTTGCCGGCTGCGAGCGCGCTTCCCGAAGCTGGGACTGCGGAGCTACGTTATTGGGCGGTCCACCGCCTGGATTATTGTCTAAAGTATCTGCCGGTCTTCCAGAAGCCAATTTCGGTCGACTTGACGTCGGTGGCGCGACGGATGGTTGCGTCGGCCGTGCTGTTGTTGCGGCCGGCCCATTCGCTATATTTTGAGGAGTGGGAGTTTTTTCAGCCGGCAGCCGTCGCTCCATCGGCCGCACGGCCATATTTGGAAGACTGGCAAGCGTTCGCCGCGCGTCCTTGACGACATCCGCGCTCGCGGCCCGCTGAGGCGACTGCGGAGCCCTTGGGCCTGGCCCACCGTTGACAGGAGGGGGGCTATCGTAAGCAATCTGCCGCACCGGTGGCCGCTGTGACAACGAACGGTTGCCCCCTCCCGCTGCCAGCGGTGCTTGAGCGGCATCCTCGACGTCAGACCGCTTCTTCTTCGCCTTCTTCGGCCGCGTCCGAAACAAACCCGCCGCTTCAAGTTTGCGTTCTGATTTCGCAATCAGCTTCACCAACTCGACAACATCAGCGTCAGGCATCGGCTCACCGTAATAGAGACCCTGCCCATACTCGCAACCGATCGCGCGTAAAAAGACAACGTCCTCCTCTATTTCGACTCCCTCGGCGAGCACTTTCATACCTAGTTCATGCGCCAATGAAGCAATCGAGCGGATAACCGCCCCCCCCTCGCCCTCGCCTGCGGTCCCGGCCTGAACTATGGACTTGTCGACCTTGATCGTCCCGACGGGAAACCGTTGCAGGTATGTAAGGGATGTGAAACCAGCACCGAACTCATCAAGCACAATCTCCGAGCCGGCTGCCCCGAGCACCTGCATCATCTCAGCGGCCCGCTCTGGATTATCCATCGCCAGCGCTTCGCTCACTTCGATCCGGATACAGTGTGGCGGCACGATGTGTCGCCCAATGATCTGTCGCCATTCCTCCACCAACTCAGGTCGGAACAGTTGGCAGTTCGAAATATTGATGCTTGCAAATAGCGGCGCGTCGGCCCGCGGCAGCAGTCTCTGCCACGTCTTTGCCGATTCCACCGCTCGCAACAGCAAGTGGTTGCCCACCTTCTTGATGAGATCGGACTTTTCAGCGATTTCGATGATGCTGCCGTGACTGATCAGCTTATCCTTCGGGTGGTCCCAGCGCAGGACCGCTTCGAAACCGGCAAGCTCCTCGGTCGGCAAATAAACGATCGGTTGGAAATAAACTGCGATCTGTCCGGTATCGAGTGCTTTGCGGAGTTCCTGTTCTCTAAGCGCCAGCCCAGAAGCCTCGGTGCACATATCGGGGTGGTAGATCTCAATCCGGTCCGCACCCTTGCGCTTCGCCCGGTACATGGCGATTTCAGCACCCTTCAGAAGCTCTTCCGGCGACGTCCCGTCACCATCATAAACAGAAATCCCAAGCGAGCCGGTCACAACGATGTCTTGCCCGGCGATCTTAATCGGCGATCGAAGCGAACGTCGGATCCGCTCGGCTAATGCTGCAAGCTCGCGCGGGTCCTGCTGGTTGAGAAGTAGCACCGCGAATTGATCACCCGCGATCCGCGACAGGGTATCTTGCGCTCCCAGGTGACGTTTGAGCTTCCGCGCAATGGTCAGAAGCAGACTATCGCCGACAACCAAGCCGAGATTCGCGTTGATGCTCCGAAACCGATCGAGATCGATGAAGATGATCGTCGGACGAACGTCCGCCTCAGTCTTCGATCGCTCGCTTGCTACCTTGAGCCGGTCGAGGAAAATCTCCCGGTTAGGCAGGCCGGTCACGCGGCAGCGAACCGCATCCTGAAGAAGTCTATCATGCGTCCTTTTGGGATCGGTGATGTCGCGCAGCAGTCCAACGCAACGAACGTTACGCCGGTCCGCGCTCTCAACGCTGGCGGCTTCTAATTCATACCAGCGGTAGGTGTTATCGGAATGGCGCAGCCGGAATTCAATTCGAATGCGCCCACCGGAACGCTCCTGAATTGACCACAACACCAATCGAAACCGGTCTCGGTCGCCTTGATGCACATGCTGCAAAAACTCCTCGACCTTGGTCGAGAGTTCACCTTGATTCAAGCCAAGTTGCGCTTCGAGAACCGGACTGACTTTGATTTCGTCGCGACGCGCACTCCACTCCCAAGTAGCTGCGCCAACTCCATCGACCGCCAAGGCCCTGAGCAGCTTTTCGTCCGGCGCCGAACCATAGGCTGGCTCCATTGAGCGGAATGCGAACTGCGTCACCGTAAAACCGATCAAGACGACAACGAGGACGAGACCCGCCGCCAACCCAGCCACGACGATGTCGCCGGACATACGCCCGGTTAGAGTTACGGCGGTCCCGAAGATCCAAACCAGGAACAACATCCAGGTCGGTATAAGCGACATCGCCCGGTCCTGACCGCGCACGGCCAAAAACATGATGAGCGCAACCCCGGCACCACCGATCAACAGGAACGACAAACGTGCGAAGGTCGCCGACAAACGCGGGTCGACCACCGCCACGGCGATCAGCGCCAATTGCGCCAGCATCCACACGCCGAACAGCATGCGAACCAGCCCATGTCCCAGCCCCAACCTTAAGAACGTATAGAGGAAAATGACCATGCTGGCCGCTATCGAGGCCTCGCCAGCGGCACGATAAACGGCATTGTCCTCGGGTCTCAAATTGAACAGCTTATGAAAGAAGCCAAAGTCGACGCAAAGATAGACGAGCACACACCAGGCGACCAATGCCGCGGTCGGGAAGATCGCTTTGTGATTGGCAGCAAAGATGGCAGTCAAAAAGATCGCCATCAGGCCTGTCAGGCCAAGAAGCGTCCCGTTGAAGAGCTGCCGTTCCCGGACCTTGAGTTCATAGGCCAAGGGCTTCCACAAAAAGATGCGGGCGAACCTCTCCGACGACAGCTCGGCAACGTAGGTAATCGTCTGCCCCGGCTCCAACGAGATACGGAACACGTCGGCACGGTCGCTTTGCACCCGTTCTGGCACGAACCCGATTGAGGGCGTGACAGCGCCAATCCGGCGCGCGTCGAGATCCGGCCAGACTCCACCCGAACCGACGCTGTTGTAACGATCCGCAGTTAACCACCGCTCGATGTGGCGGTCGGTACGGTTGGTCAATGCAAAGACGATCCAATTGGGGTTGGTGCCTGGCGTCAGTGCTTTGACATACATACGCCCAACGACACCATCCAAGCCCGCCGCCGTTTCAACCTGCAGGCTATCGCCGCGATTGTCCCAGATATCACCTCGCGATGTTATTTCGATGCTGTCATATTTCGGGTTGACGGCGATCGGCTCCAGCGCGGCAATCGGACCGGCTTGCAGCAGCCACCCGGCGAGAACGACCGTCAGCATCGCGACAAGGCGAAGCCGGAACCATGCCACTTTGGACATGCCGCCTCCCTGGTCGGGATGATCGCCGTTCATATTCCGTCTGCCCCCTCATCGGTTTCGTCGGCCAGAAGCGCGAATCGAATATGATCCTGCCACGATCCGCTGATCTTGAGATAGCGGCGTGCCAGGCCTTCCCGCGCGAATCCCGCCCGTTTCAACACACTTATCGAGGCTGTATTGGACGGCATCGAGGCAGCTTCAAGCCGATGCAGACGCAACTTTCCGAACGCGTAGGGGATAACCGTGCGTACAGCGTCGCTCATATGGCCCCGTCTGATATGAGCCACACCAAGCCAATAACCCAGAGTCGCGCATTGCATGACCCCGCGCCGCACGTTGCCGAGCGTCAATCCGCCAACCAATCTTTCTTCGGCGGTTTCAAACACGCCGAACGCATACCCCAGATCTTCCCGTGCCTCCCGTTGATAATGGCGGATTCGCCGCCGGTACGAGCTACGCCAAAGCTCGTCCTGCCGCCACTCAGGCTCCCACGGCTCCAGGTGAGCACGGCTCACGGATCTCAAATCGGACCACTCCGTGTAGTCGTCCAGGCTTAGCGGCCGCAGATGGATTCGTGCGCCACGCACGATTTCTGGAGCTTCATTGGCTACTGACGGACGCAGGAATGCCAAGGATCCATCCTCTTCAAGCAGCCGCGGCGCGGAACGACCGACTGACCCTCTGGGCGTGATCTTGAGACCTCGCTCCCGCTCCGACAACGGCAACCGTCGGCTCTCCCCGAATCATGGTTTCGAGCAGTTGGCGTACATCCTCGCTTTCGACGGCATCTACCTTGGCAATGAGCTCATTCTTATCTATCAGCCGACCGTGGCAAATGAGTTGCCGTGCCATCTGTTCGGCCCGCGCCCCGGAGCTCTCAAGCCCCATCATCAGTCCTGCTTTCAACTGCGCCTTGGCCCGCTGCACTTCCGCGCAACAGGGCCCATCCTCAGCTAGACGCCGGATCTCATCGGACAGCACATCGAGAAGCTCATCGGCAAGCTCAGGCCCAGTCGCCGCATGCACCGTCATCACTCCGGTATCGCTCAATCCCCAAACCGAGGAGTACACCGAATAGCATAGCCCGCGCTTTTCCCGCGCCTCTTGGAACAGCCGTGACGACATCCCCCCGCCGAGCAAGCCGGACAGCACTTGCGACGCGAAATAGCCAGGCTTGCCATAGGCCGGACCTTCAAAGCCGATCAGCACGTGGCATTGTTCGTATGGCCGCGCCGAAGCTGTCACACCGCCGCGATAACACGCCTTTTCGCCGTTTGAGGGACCGCACTCAACACAGCCAAGTCCGGCAAACAGATCTTCAGCGAGCTGGACGACCTTGCCATGCTCAACGCCGCCCGCAGCACTCAACACCATGCTCGGCGAGATGTAACGGCTATCAAGGTAAGAGCGCAGCCCATCCGCCGTAATCGCCGTCACAGTCTCCGGTGTCCCAAGAATCGTCCGGCCAAGCGGTTGTCCCGGATAAGCAGCCTCCTGCGCCAGATCGTAGACAACGTCGTCGGGACAATCGCGGCTCGCCGCGATCTCTTGCAAGATGACATCCTTTTCGCGCCGCAGCTCCTCTGCATCGAAGCTGGAGTTCTGCAGAATATCGGCCAGAATCTCTAGAGCCGTGCCCTCATCTCCCTTCAAAACCCTCGCGTAATACGCGGTCGTCTCAAGGCTTGTCGCCGCATTGAGGTCGCCTCCCACACCCTCGATTTCTTCGGCGATGTCCTGGGCGGAACGCTGCGCGGTTCCCTTGAACGCCATGTGTTCGAGAAAATGCGCGATGCCGTTTTCCGGAGCGGGATCATGACGCGCACCAACACCGACCCAGGCGCCCAGTGAGACAGTCTCCAGATGCGGCATCTCATGGGTAACGACTCTGAGGCCGTTGGTGAGCGTACTGAGGTTCGTTGTCATCCGGCCCCTTAGGCGTTGCTGTCCGCCACTACGCGGGCATTATTTTCAATGTAAGTTTCGATCACCGACTGCTCATTGTCGAGCACAGGAAAACGCTCTTCCTCACTCATCAACGATTTCAGACGCGCGGGTAGCCTGGGCCGTTGACCCGTAATTGCTTCCATCGCATCGGGAAACTTGGCTGGATGTGCCGTCGCCAGCACCACACGCGGCACCGCAGGATCGCAGTCCGCTTGGTTTTGGTTCGACGCATGGACCCCGCACGCCGTGTGTGGCTCAACCAGGTACTGCGCATCGCTAAGTAGTTTGCGCACGATCCGAGCAACGTCGGTCTGGCGGGCTGAAGCGGCTGCGAAATCCTCACGCATCGCGGCAACAACCTTTCCGTCCAGCTCAAATCGCCCCGACTGCTTCAGGCTATCCATCTGTCGGCGCACACTAACGGAATCGCGGTTTGAAGCCTCATATAAATAACGCTCGAAATTTGAGGAAACTTGGATGTCCATTGACGGCGACGTCGTTGCGACAACACCACAGGTTTCATAAGCGCCCGTCTCCAGCGTCCGCGGCAGAATATCGTTCTCGTTGGAGGCTATCACCAAACGCTCGATCGGCAGCCCCATTTTCTTGGCCGCGTAGCCCGCAAAGATGTCGCCAAAATTGCCCGTCGGCACCGAAAAAGAGATGCGCCGGTGCGGTGCCCCTAAAGCGGCGGCGGCTGAGAAGTAGTAGGTAATCTGCGCGACGATCCGCGCCCAGTTGATGGAATTGACGCCTGACAACTGCACGCGATCGCGGAAGGCGTGGTGGTTGAACATCGCCTTCACCAGCGCCTGGCAGTCGTCAAACGTACCCCGCACAGCGACGGCATGGACGTTGGCTTCGCCCGGCGTCGTCATCATGCGACGTTGCACATCCGAAACCCGGCCCTCCGGGAACAAAATGAACACA
>DAOUZE010000137.1 GCA_030665765.1 Filomicrobium sp. | reverse complement strand
AAGCCCGATGTACCCTTTTCGAACACCGTCCGGTTGTAGGTGTAGTTGGCTTCACCGAAGAAGTTCCACTCGCCGCGGTGGTAGGGGTTCGAGTTGAGGCGACCGAACATCTCCACGCCATTCACAGTGACCTCATCGGCGCGACCGAAACCTCGGTCACCGGCCGTCGAGAAGGATTGTCCAAACTGGTAGTTGCGAATGTCCTTGTGGAAGTAAGCAACGTCGAAAATCAAACCTTTGAACGCCGTGGAACGAACCCCAATGGTGAAGTTGTCACCCAATTCATCGGGAGCTGGGAAGGTTTCGTTGCGGAGAATAGCCGTCGACAAACCACGATAGTAGCTGGCGTAGACAGTCGAGCGTCGCAGCCCGGTGTAGGCGAAGGATATACCTGGAAGAATATTGCCTGAGCTATAGGATTCGTCGAAACCCGCGCGGTTGATGCCTTCAATCTCAAGACACTCATCGAGACCAATAACGTTGCACGCCGCGCCCTCTATCTCCTCAGCTTCGCCCTCTTCCTCGGCAGTTACCAGCGATTGGCGCTTCACCCGATACCACTCAAACCGGACGCCGGGTACGATCCTAAGGTCCTCTCTGGCGTGGATATTGGTCTGCAAAAAGGCGGAAACGGCATCAGCCTCCAGATTGCGCTCGAAAATGGTCAGTCCTTGGCGGTCGCTATCCTCTAGGAGCTGCCCGTTTGCGCCTAGGAAGTTGCGGTTGGAGAGCCCCTGGTGCTCGTAACGTACTCCGGCTTGCAGATCATATGTCATGCCCCAGCGAAGCGGTAGGTTGGCCCTCTCTCCGCGGACTTCACCGCCAAGAGCCCTGAATGTGCGCAGGCGCCCAAACATAGAGCCCTCGCCGAGGATAACCGCTTCCAGATCATCGTCATCCTCGGAGATAAACGCCGGCGAGATGCCTCTCTCGTCTTTCTCTACGGCAGCAGGGTTGCTTTCCAAGCTGACGATTTGATAACGATCGCGGCGGTGGCGCTTGGCGTAAAAGCGCGAAGTGACCGTCGTATCGTCGTCAACGTACCAGTTGTGAACGACCTGACCGCGAACAATATCGCCGTTGTAGTTGTTGTAAATTGCTCCTGGTGCGAAGCAGGTTTTACAGTGATTGAAACCGAAGAACTGTTTTTCGACCAAGCCAAGCGGATCGTCGTCTTCGCCTTCCAGGTTCGATTCATCGTATTTATCACGCTGGCGGGCGACCGTGAGTTGGACGGTCAAATCTTGATCCACGCCTTTCCAGCCAATAGCACCGTAGAAGTCGTTGAAGCGCAGACGCTCGGTATCCCAAGCACCGTCTACATCTGCACCGCTATATGAGGCGACGATACCAACGTTGCCGAAGGTTTGCCGCGTGTGCACGTGGCGACGATTGGACAAACCTGTGATGCCAAGTCCGTCGGGATTGCCGTTTCGGTTCTTATCCGTAAAGCCAAGGGCACCGCTGATGACTGTTTCGTTCGGTCCGAAGGGCGAGAGTAGGCGAAGGTTCACGATGCCAAAGTTGTTGTTGGGGCCATGAACGATGGAGCCACCTCGAATAACTTCGACGCTTTCGATCCGATCGATAGGCGCCATGTAGTGCACCGATGGGTCCAGCCACAGCGCGAGGTTAACCGACTGCCCATCCTCCATAACGAGCAGCTTGCGCGAGCGCCTTGGTGGTGAACCCTGTGCGCCGAGACCACCATGGTTGCCATTACCGTCGTCGTTTACGACAATCATGCCGGGAACACGCGTAAAGATATCGTTGCGCGTTCGGGCTTGGCGCTCGTCCAACTCGGCTTGAGTGATGTTGGAAGCGGCCTGTGAAAAGCCCTCCAAGTTGGTCGGCACAATCTGCCTTGGGTTGATGGGGGAGGTTGCAGATTGCGTTGCGCGGGCAGCGGCACCGGAGCTGTTGGTAGCACCGTAGACTGAACCGGGATCGGCTGCGTCCTCGACTGCTGCCTCCGGTGAATCGACCTCGGTCGGCTGAACGACGGGCTGCGGTTGGGCCTGAGGCTGGGCCTGAGCTTGCTGCTGAGGCTGGGCCTGTTGCGTGGCGCTCTCGACCACAATGTCTTCTAGCTGCTGGGGTCCATTTCCGGTCTGGCTCTGAGGCTGACTTTCAGTCTGCGGCTGAGGCTCAGACTGAACTTCAGTCTGCGGCTGAGGCTGAGTCTGCGGCTGAGGCTGAGTCTGCGGCTGACTCTGCGGCTGAGCCTCCTGTGCAACTGCTAATGCAAAAGGAGCACAGCAGATAGCAGGCACAAGAGCTATCGCGCGCAATCTCGTGAAAAACATTTCTTCCCCCCAGCTATTGCCGACAGCGGTCACGCGCCCCCAAAATTAGCGTCTAGACCGCATTATCTCGACGTGAGAACAGGTTAACACTTGATGTAACGAAGGCCTAGTCCGTGAGTAAACTTCCAAAACTGTTACAACAATTGCCGCTTTTTCCCGACACCCCAATTTATGCGGGTTTCCGGCGCCTGCGGCCGTTACATACTTACAACACTCTGCCGAAACATAGTTTTGATGTGCCTCAGGTAGTGCAATGAGCTCCGTTTGGTCGCGCAACGCGCTCCGTTAGGATTGTAATCAGGGGGTGTGATTCGGAATTTCATCGCGGCGAGGATTGGGAGGAACACCCCTTCCAGTGACCTATAGCTCTCTGCTGTCTTTGCGCTGTGGCCACGTCGGTCCACGTGAAGCGCAAAAAGACCTTGCGCATTCTGTTCGTTGATAAGCACCCACTGATCGCGAATGGCATCGCGGCGTTGATTTCGGCGCGCGAAGACTGGCATTTCAAGTCCGCGTTTTCAGCGAAGGCCGGCATCTCCGGGCTGGAAGAATTCGCACCGGACATCGCTATCATTGAACTTCATCTATCAGATGAACCGGGACTTGAACTGCTGAAGCAGGCCTTCACTTGGCCGCAACAAACCGGTGTATAGTTTTGACATCGAGTAACGATCCGGTCGTTGCTCCCTTGGCCCTCGACTTGGACGCGAAAGCCTTTGTCAGCAAGTCCGACGATCCGCAACGCCTGATCGAAGCCATCGATACAACCGCCGAAGGGGCACCTGGCTGCCGCAGGATTTGGTGCAGGATGTCGCGCGACTGCGCATGAACACCGATGGCTAGAGCTGTCGACTGAACGACCGGGAATTCGAGATCTTACAGAGCCTTGCGCACGGTGAGACGATGAGGGAGAGGGCCTATCGGCTGGGCGTGTTTTACAGAACGGTATCGAACGACTGCGCTACTCTGCGTGACAAACTCGGTGCGAAGTCACTTCCAGAGTTGGTCCGCATCACGATGCAAAGAAAGATACTTTCATAGTCTCTATTTATAGCCCGGAGAGTATCAATGCCGGGCTGTGGTGCGGGGCGATGACAGAGATGCATTTGGAAACTTCACCACTTACAGCATATCCGGTTCCTGACAGGTTCCTGGCACCGGGACGCCGGTTCACGGAAGTTTCGGAACCGGTGTCGTGTTCCCTAGTCTGTTTGAACAGTTCGGTGTGATCCCAGGTTTGTTCACACCCAATCCAGACCTCGCACCGGAAGAATAACAGGGCTACGATATCGGTGTCGAGCAGAGCTTCTTGGACAGGAAGGTCGTCGTCAACATCACGTACTTCAATCAGAACCTCGAAAACGCGATCGTATCCTCGTCCTTCGGGGCGCCGGTCAATCTTGAAGAAGGAAGCGAGCGCGAGGGGATCGAGGTCACGGCCCGTGTCACACCTATTGACGGGCTCGCGTTCAGCGGGCCCTACACGCATCTCCAAGCATCGGGTGGAGATAGTCTCGCTGAAATCCGACGGCCGGAGCATTCTGGCCGCGTTAACGTTGCCTACGCTTTTGCGGAAGGCCGCGGCCTGGTTGATCTCGGCGTCATCTACAATGGCGAAATGCAGGACTTTGCATTTCATGCGTTTACGTACGCCCAGAGCCAGGTGACACTGGAGGAGTGGAATGTCGTCAGTCTCGCCGCGCATTACGATGTTACAGAAAACGTCCTCTTATTCTGGCTGGTCGAGAACGTTCTCAATGAAGACTAACAGAAAGTGTTTGGATTCGAGACCGCGCCGGTCGCAGCCCGTGGCGGAGCCAAGATTAGACTTGATGGAGAGCGTGAGAGTGCGACTCTTAAATAGGTGGCTTCAAGGGGCTGGGTTGCTGCGGCGCAAGATGCATCGACCCGGATTCTTGGCCGCGATCATCATCGTCAGCCTCGCCGCCACGGTGGCGAGGGTGCCCTCAGCACTGGGCGACGAACCGCCAAAGCGGATCGTATCGCTCAATCTATGCACCGACCAGCTGGTGATGATGCTGGTCGGTCCTGAACGCATTGCAGCTGTCAGCCATATGGCGCTTGATCCGAAGTTATCGGTTTTAGCCGATACGGCCGCCGACCTGCCCATCATTTATGGGCAGGCGGAAGAGGTTTATCTGCTGAAGCCAGACCTTGTTGTTTCGGGGTCATTTCATCTCAGCGCTTCCGTCGGTATTCTGCGCCGACTGGGTGTCACCGTCGAGGAGTTCCCCGCCGCGAATTCATTTGCGGATATATGCGTCAACGTGCGGAGGATGGGCCGCCTTCTTGGTGTATCCGAGAAAGCTGAAGCGCTGGTCGAAGCGCTCGACGAGAAACTGAATCAGATTTCCAAAGAGCGCGGGCAACGTCCAGCGCTCGCCGCGCTGTACTACGCCAATAGCTATACATCCGGCATGGATACGCTTGCTTCAGAGGTTGTAGAGCTCGCCGGCTTCATCAACCTTGCCAGCAAACTCGGACTGTCGGGAACCGGGGAACTGCCGCTTGAGGTTCTCGTCATGGAACGACCGGATCTCGTTGTCACTGGGGCGTCCTACAGCGCACCGGCTTTGGCGCAGGAGATCTTTTCGCATCCGGCGCTTACCTACTTGGAAAGGTCCACGGGTCGAGCCGGAGTGGAGGAGAAGTTCTGGATTTGCGGAACGCCCTTTACGGTTGAGGCGGTGCAAGCGCTGGTGTCAGCGCGTGGGCAATTGCCAGCGCGGACTGCTTTCGTGGAGGGCGGATCCACGGATATCGCTGCGGACATCAGCGGCGCGCCGCAACGAGCTAAAAGGCCATGATCACCACCGGACGGTCAGACTGGCTGCTGATCAGCAGCCTAAGCCTTGTCGTTGGTATCTTGTTCGTTCTCTCACTGGTTACCGGGCCGGCAGCTATTTCCTTTTTGGACAGCCTCAACGCCCTGTTCACGGGTCGCGCTGGCGCCGCCAGCATCGTCATGCAGGAGATCCGTCTGCCGCGGGCGATCCTCGGCTTACTAATTGGAGCGTCGCTTGGTCTGAGCGGCGCCGCTCTGCAGGGGTATCTTCGCAACCCACTTGCCGAACCTGGATTGCTCGGTATTAGCGCGTCGGCTTCGCTCGGGGCTGTAATCGCCATCTATACCGGTCTGTCTGCAGTGTTCTCACTGGCGCTACCGCTTTTTGCGTTTGCAGGCGCCATTATTGCCGTGCTGTTGGTGCGCTTTCTGGCGGGCAGCGGTGCAGCAACGATCACCTTGATCCTGGCCGGCGTTGCCGTGACCAGCTTTGCCGGGGCCATGACCGCACTGGCGCTCAACCTTTCGCCCAAGCCGATCTCTGCGCTTGAGATCGTCTTTTGGATGCTGGGCTCATTGAAAGACCGTTCAATGACGCATGTTTGGCTAGCGCTGCCGTTCATCCTGGCGGGGTGGATGATGCTGTTCCAAGTTGGGCGTGCGCTCGATGCACTGACGCTTGGCGAGGCTTCCGCCGCAAGTCTCGGATACCGGCTTGATCGGGTGCAGGCACTCGTTATCTTCGGCACTGCTGCCTCGGTCGGGGCGGCAACGTCCGTCGCTGGCACGATTGGTTTTGTCGGCCTGGTGGTTCCGCATATCCTGAGGCCTTTCGTCGGTGCGCACCCCAGCCGGTTGCTGTTGGCCAGCACACTTGGCGGCGCTGCGGTATTGCTTGCCGCGGATGTCGCCGTGCGCGTGATCGCCCCAGAGCGCGACCTCAAGCTTGGGGTGCTGACAGCGTTGATCGGCGCGCCGTTCTTTTTGTGGCTAATCTTCAAGCAACAGCGGGAGGTTACATGAGCCTTGCGCTTTCGGTCGGCTCGCTGAGCGTACGCCTTGGGGCCCGCGACGTTCTAGATGCAGTGTCATTTGAGCTGCATACCGGTGAATTCGTCGGATTGATCGGGCCCAACGGCGCCGGCAAATCGACGCTGCTGAAGGCCATCATGGGTTTCAGCGCCAGGGATAGGAAGATCACGCGCGATGGACAGCCGCTTGATGAGCTTTCGCCGAATGTGCGGGCCCGTACCTTTTCCTACCTTCCGCAAGAGCGCGAGGTGAGGTGGCCGCTCACCGTGCAATCCCTCGTCGCGCTCGGCCGCGCGCCGTATCGGCGAAGTTTTTCGCCGCTGGGCGAGGCTGATTGGCGTAGCATCAACTGTGCGATTCAAACCATGGATCTTGAAGAATTGCGCGAGCGCTCAGCTATGGAACTCTCCGGCGGGGAACGAGCCCGAACTTTAATCGCGCGCGCTCTGGCACAGGAAACGCCACTTTTACTTGCCGATGAGCCTGCCGCCGGCCTCGATCCCGCGCACCAGATTTCGTTGATGGCAACGTTTTCGCAGCTTGCCCAAGACGGCCGGACCGTGTTCGCCTCGCTGCACGAGCTGACGCTGGCGGGGCAATGGTGCGACCGGCTCATCTTGCTTAGTGATGGCCGTATCGTTGCGGATGGACCACCTGGCGAGGTATTGACTGCAGAGAACCTGGCGACGGTTTACGGTGTCAGAGCCCACATCTCGTATACGGAGGCGGGCCTGGCCGTCATTCCGACAGGTCTGATTTGACGAACGATTTTGTTCGGGGGCCGGGCCGGAAATGGATAACGCAGAACGGGTTTGGACGTGGCTCAGGGCGTTACCGCTGCACACGCTGATTATCGCTGGCCTGCTCGCATTAACCGTCGCGTTGCGGATTGCGGATCCTGATGCGATCGCGCGTCTACGGCTTTCTGCATTCGATACATTCCTGAAGCTTTCGCCGCGTGTGGCCGATCCCCAATTCCCAGTCAAGATCGTCGCTATCGACGAGGCCTCCCTCAAGGCGGTTGGGCAATGGCCGTGGCCACGAAATGTGCTGGCGAAGCTCGTTGGGCGTCTTGAGGCGGCAGGCGCAAAGGCTGTTGCACTAGACCTTATCTTGCCCGAAGCGGACCGTTTGTCGCCAACGCAGTTCACGAAGGCCTACTCCAACGATCCTGCGTTCACTGCAATTGCATCGCAGGTTGCAGAACTCCCGACACTGGATGCGCAGCTAGCGACAGCGCTTGGGAAGGCACCATCGATCCTTGCTTTCGCCGGGCAGGACGGGGCGGCGCGATTACCTGGTCCGCTCAAGGCCGGCTTTGCCAAGGCGGGAGATCCTCCAGAACAGTTTGTGCCAACGTTCCCGGGCAGCGTTTCAAACCTGCCTATCCTCACACAGCAAGCGCGTGGGCTTGGAGCCGCAAACTGGATGCCGGAACGCGACCAAATCGTGCGCCGGGTGCCGCTCCTGGTTAGAATCGGCGAGACGCTCTTTCCGTCGCTAGCGTTGGAAACGTTGCGCGTTGGACAAGGGAGTTCGACGATCTTTGTCAAGTCGTCCGGCGGCAGCGGCATGAGCGCCTTCGGACAGCAAACTGGGATCGAACTCCTGCGGGTCGGGCGTGTTGTGCTGCCCTCTGACGGACGGGGCGAGCTATGGCTGAGGTTTGCTGAGGCCGATCCGAGGCGGACCGTCTCAGCAAGCGAGGTGCTGGCGGATGACTTCGATCCTTCGGCGGTCGCAGGTAAGTTCGTCTTCATCGGTGCGACGGCGATTGGGCTTTACGATCTTAGGGCGACACCGCTCAGTCCGGCGGTGCCGGGTGTGGAAATGCATGCTCAGGCTTTGGAGCAGATGCTTTCCGGCAGCCATGCAGTTCGACCTGCATATGCGACTGGCCTAGAACTAAGTTTTTTGGTGCTTGCCGGCGTCTTCGTTGCCTGGTTGCTTGGCCGAGCTGGCCCGCTGTCGGCTGCGGGGCTCGGGGTGATTGCGATTGGCGCCGTCGGAATCGGAGCTTTCATGGCCTATCGGTCTTACGGACTGCTGTTTGATCCCGTCTACCCGTCGCTGGCTCTGGCCCTTGTATACAGCGCCGGCTCGCTGACAAATTTCGTCCGCGCCGAGCAAGAACGTAAGCGTGTTCGCAGCGCTTTCGGCAGCTACCTTGCACCAGAACTTGTCGAGGAATTGGTTGCACATCCCGAAAAGCTGAAGCTGGGCGGCGAGAACCGAGAGGTCACCTTGCTATTTGCCGATGTGCGCCGGTTTTCGGCGCTCGCTGAGGGACGCGATGCCGAGAGCCTGGTGGCTTTCGTCAACCGCCTGTTTACGCCGCTCAGTGAGGCAATCCTGGCCGAGCGTGGCACCATCGACAAGTTCATGGGTGATGCGGTGATGGCGTTTTGGAATGCGCCGCTGGCCGATCCAAAGCATGCCGAAAGAGGCTGTCGGGCTGCTTTGCGGATGCTTGGCGAATTGGATGACCTGAACGCTGAGCTCGCGAAGGAGGCTGAAGACGCCAGCCAACCTTTCGAACCGATCCGGATCGGCGTGGGGCTCAACACGGGATTGTGCTGCGTGGGTAACGTCGGATCGCCAGAGCGCTTCGACTACTCGGTTCTCGGCGACGTGGTCAATGTCGCCTCTCGACTGGAGCAACTGACGAAGACCTATGGCATCGGCATTATCGTCGGGGA
>DAOUZE010000488.1 GCA_030665765.1 Filomicrobium sp. | reverse complement strand
TTGGCTGGGACAACGTGGCGGCGCTGATGATCGACTACGGCGACACCAGCTCAATGCGTGGCGATTGCCTGCAGGCCGTCCGTAATCACACGTATGAGCACCCCCTGACGTCACCAGGAGAGGCTGATCTCAGTGCACTTGTTGATTTTCATGAGCTGGAAAAATGCATCCAAAGAACCGCCAAAGACCGACTCGTCATCGATGGTCCGGTCATCCAGGCAGAATTCCTGGGCCGCCTCGGCATGATGGAGCGGGCGTCCCACCTTATGGCGCGAAATCCGGAAAAAGCCGTGCACATTGAAGCCGGCGTCGCACGGCTCTTGTCGCCCCAAGGTATGGGCACCCGCTTCAAGGCCATCGGGGTGCGTTCCAAGGAGCTGCCAATCCTGCCTGGCTTCGCTTAGGTCCTCCAAGGAGTCAACTATGCCGAGCCCTCTAATGGCCGACAATCTCGCCGATCTCGCCGGCATCCAGCACGGTTTCTTCACCCGGCAAGGCGGAGTTTCCAAGGGAATTTACGCGTCCCTCAACTGTGGTCTTGGATCGCGCGATACTCCCCAGGCGGTGATCGCAAACCGAGGCAGAGTGGCACTCGACCTCGGCGCGCTAATGCCAACGGTCCTAACCCCCTATCAGATCCACAGCGCTGACGCCCTTGTGGTCGGCGGCCCCTTTCCACCGGGCGATCCACCGCGCGCAGACGCCCTCGTGACGCAAACTCCTGGCCTTGCGATTGGTATCCTGACGGCGGATTGCGGACCCGTGCTATTCGCCGACCCACAAGCACGGGTCGTCGCTGCGGCTCATGCCGGTTGGCGCGGTGCCATTCAGGGTATTCTAGAGGCGACAATTGTTGCTATGGAATCCCTTGGCGCTCGCAGAAGCCGTATTCATACGGCGCTGGGCCCATGTATTAGCCAACCCAATTATGAAGTGGGTAAGGAGTTCCAAGACCGCTTCATCGCACACAACCCATCCTACGCGCGCTTCTTCAAAACACAGCTTAATGCAACCCGGCCCCGCTTCGATTTGCCGGGTTTCATACTATCGGATTTGGCCGCCAGGGGACTGGCGAGCATCGCTTCTGAGGCCCACTGCACCTACGCAAACGAATCAAAATTTTTCAGCTACAGGCGCTCAACACACCGTTCGGAGGCGGATTACGGTCGTGAAATCTCCGCAATTCTCGTTGCATAAATGCAATATCCACAGTTGGCAGGCTGCCAGTGGGCGGGTTGATTAAGCTTGAAGGGTCTTACAGCTAAAAGAAGCTGGACGTTCGCGATAACACCACGCTAAACGTCAAGATAACGAGTTCCGGTCGTTAGGACTTGTAGAGGCCGCAAGGTTAGTACGCCGGCCGCCGGATGATCAGCGGGTCATTACAGGGGGACGTCGTTGTGACGACCAATAATGCTGCTGCGGCGTGCTGTGCGAATACGACATTCACACTCACGAGCCTCGCAGTTTTCCTTGGATTTGTTCTCGCAGGGTGCAGTACCACTGGGCCGTCGTTTCTTCCAGGTGGAGAAACGGCTCAAACACAGGGTGCTCCGGCTGCGTCGACGAATTCAACAAAGATTGCCATTGCGCCGGTCATCGGTGCACCTGATAAAATTGCCAAGCAAATTCAGGCAAAGCTGGATGGAGCCATGAAGCGCCGCAATATTGCGATCGCGACCGGTCCAGGCGCGAACTACACGTTGCGCGGCTACATTGTTTCGGCCCGGGAGCGGACCGGAACCAAGATATCCTACATTTGGGATGTGACCGACACGACCGGAAAGCGCGTCAACCGCATTAGCGGCGAAGAAATCACCACCGCCTCAGCGGGCGGCGATCCTTGGGCCTCGGTGACGCCAGCGCTGATGGGCAAGATCTCAGAAAGGACCGCCACATCGCTAGCTACGTGGTTGCCCACACAAACAGCATCGGCTCCGGCCATCGCCGGCGCTGCTCAAGCGGCACCAGCCGCCGCCGGTCAACTAGCCCAGAATACGGCTAGCTCCGCCGGCAAACAGGTCAAGCAGGCCAGCCTCGCAGCCAGCCAGGCAACTTCGGGCGGCACCACCACCGGCAGCATTGGAACCGGTCGTATGAATGCGATCATTCCGAGCGTGACTGGGGCTCCCGGTGACGGATCGGTTTCGCTGACTAATGCTATCCGCAACGAGTTGACCCGAAGCGGCGTAGCTCTCGGGGGAGCTCCGACTTCTCAGTCCTATCGTGTTGAGGGGCGCGTCAATCTCAAGCAGGC
>DAOUZE010000197.1 GCA_030665765.1 Filomicrobium sp. | reverse complement strand
CCATCATATGGCGCGGCATTGAGCCAACTTGGGATGAGAGCTCGCCACATAACCGGCGGTCGGATCAACAATCGGGCCGAGAATTCTCATCTCCCGATACGGCAAAGAGAACGACGGATGCAGCGATTCAAATCAGCTGGTTCCGCACAACGATTTCTCTCAACCCACGCCGCTATCTACAACACTTTCAACGTCCAGCGTCATCTGATCTCACGCAGAACAATGCGACAGTTCCGAGCGGCAGCTATGGAGAGGTGGGATGCCATGACTGCTGCGGCGTGAAACATGGCGACGCCGTGCATTTTTCGCGCGGCATACGTGCTAACGTGACAATGCCCTTTGAAGTCCCACGCGTCAAAATCAGCCGCTATCGGCAAATTCCAGTCAATCAGACTTAATGTGACAACATCGCCTCAAATGTCTCGCGATTACTGACGGCCTACATCGATGTCATCGTGCTTCCCCGACCTTGTAGAGCGCCAGCTGCGTCAGGACCGGTCCAACGATTTCGAAGACGACGGTCGAGCCGATGACGATCGCCAGCAGCATTTCCTTCATATCCGGCAGGTGGTACCCAGCGATCAACGCCATGCCAAGTGCAACGCCTGCTTGTGGTAGCAGCGCAATTCCGATCCAGCGCCAGTGCAGCATGGGTGCCCCTGCAAGGGTCGCACCGAGCCAGCCACCAAGAACGCGAGATGTGGTGCGCAAAACGATATAGGCCATGCCGACCACCCCAATCGCGTGCAACCCATCGAGGTGCAGCATGGCACCGGAGATAATAAAAAAGAGCACCATGAATGGCCATTCCACATGCTCGATCTCATGGAAGGCCCGATTGTGGTGCTGAGCAAGATTTACGACAATGATGCCCGCCACGATTCCCGCCAGCAGGAAGGAGACGCCAAGCCAGATGGCAAGGCCGGCGCACACGAAGACGATCCCGAGCGCTTCAGCTTGGATCGGCTCGCCCTCCTGCAGCCGCCCCGTCAGAAAGGCGGCGGGCAGCCCAACAGCCGCTCCGACCAGAAATGCACCGCCGACCTCCCACAATCCGTGAAGTAGGATTGACATTGCACCTTCACCGACGAAGGCCTTGGCGATGACCAACAAGATGCTGAAGACGATAAGGCCCCAGGCATCATCAATTGCGACCACTCCCAGTAGCGTGTCGGTGAACGGGCCTGAGGCACCAGTCTGTCGCACGACATCCTGGCTGGCTGCCGGTGCCGTTGCTGTTGCGATGCCGGCTAGGATAAAGCTGAGCAGAATTGAGACGCCGAGTACTGCTAGCCCGAGGGCAACGACAAAAACCGTTACGCCGACCACGGTCAAGGAAACGCTCAGGATCTCCCGGCCATGCTTCCTCAACGCGTCGACTGAGAGGTTACTACCGAGTAGAAACGCAACCATCGTCAGGGCCACGGTTGCCAGAAAAGGATACCAATCCTGGAACGCCTTAGGCAGCACGTCGAAGCCAGATGGCCCGATGGCGAACCCGAGCAGAATCAGCAGAGTGATGCGAGGAATGCGGGTACGTCTGCCTAACTCGTCTGCCACAAGCCCGAGCAGAAGCAAACCGCCAAGCACCAAAAGGGTGTGATGGATCTCCATGCGCCCTTTATAACATCGTTCGCCGGGTGATCACCGGGAGTGTACGCCCTGAGGTACCAGAACAGAATCAACCAGTTGTTTAGTCGACTGAAACGCTGCGGCACAAGTCCGGTTTGTTCCCCATCAGCATTGACAGGAATGAGCGCCGTCCGGGCAGCGCAGACAAGACCGTCCGGGAAATCCGTAGAGCGACTCGCCCGAAGAAGCGACACGTTGGGCAGACTTCTTTGGTCTCTACGGGCATAAGTATCCGGCGTGATGGGAGCGTTTCGTAAATAAATAGCCGTCTTTAGGCTCAGCATCTTGAACGTCGCAATCACACGGCTCAGCTAGGTCCCTGCGGACTGAGTGAATATTGTGCGCTCCCCCGAGTACGTCCGTGGCCATTGCTGTTGTCATGAACCAATCTTGTCCCTCTTGCAGATAGCCAAGTAGGTTCTTGATCCCTTGTAGGTCCAATCTCTTCGTGAACCGAAACCCTTTCACATCTGGTGTGGACTCGAACGACTGTTGAATGGCTAGGTGACAGTTACAATCGTTGGCCATTTGATCCATCAGTTTATCGGCATTGACCCCGAACCAATCTATAGCCGTCTCTCGCGGAATGAAGAGGGTGAGGCCAGTAGGAAGTGATTTAAGTTGCAGCTCAAGTGCACTTGGGTCGAGCATTGATCTACTCCATTCCTGCGAAACAGCGGCGTGACGAGTGGAGCTGCTGGTGGAAGGGGGGCGGCGTCTACGACACCTTCGAGGTGCAACCCTTCGGGTAGCCTTGCTTCGCACCACCCACTATGGCCGAAAGTTGAGGACTGCCAAGCAGTCCGCGGGCTTATCTATGAAACGCCAGTTGAATGACGGAAGCGCATCTAATGTCCAATTATGTTGACCCGACGAAGGAAGATCTCGAGTAAGCGTCCGCCGCAGACCGCATGGGGTGTGATCGCTTTTTCGATGCCTTTTGATAATTGCGCGGTGAGCGTGCTGTCGGGGCCGTAGTAGAGGCTGCAAGAGACATCGATGATGTCTACAGCAGCCTAAGACGGTGCAGGCCGAGCCTATGCCGCATAGAAGCGACAGCCCGTGTGAAAAGACAAGCCATGCTATCGTGGGCCCTGCGCGAGGGTGTGTATTCCGCCGACGTCGTGCTCAACCTCAAATGCGCCTGGTCTTAGCGTCATTTCATCAGTTCGATCTCTCCCGGTTTCCAGGTCTTGTCGAACCACGGCTCCAGCGGTCCGTAGAGGCGCAGGATGACGAACCAGCTCTTGCCCGGCACAGTTTCGATCCAGTTGCTTTCCTTACCCTGCGGTGCCTTCGGACCAAAATAGACGTCTACCGATCCGTCGGCGTTGGTCTGGATGGGATTGCGCAGGTTGTTCAGGCTCGGAAATGGATTGCTGGTCTGCAGTTCCGAGCGGGTCTGGGTGTCGTAGACCACCAGCGACCAGAAGTCCTTCGCCGGTACATTCGCCGGGATCGTCAGCTTGTAGGTCTTGCCACCATCGAACGGATTACCGTCTGGGTCACGCATGGCGCCAGCATATTGCGATCCGAGCCCGACCATCTTCGCGACCATGGCCGGCGTGTTGACCGTGGCGATGTAGAAAAACATGGTCCGCGCATCGAGAAAGCGGCCGCCGTCATCGCCATCTTTCAACCACCTGTAATCCCCGCCGATGAAACCTTCCTGCCAGATGCTGTTTTTGTATCGGTAGGCTTCCGGATACGGGGTGTTGAAGACGATTGCCCGCGCGGTGGCGTTGGCCACGGCGACGGCCTCGGTCAAGGTTTTGCGGGTCGCCGGATCGGGATCGAACTTCCGGCCCTTCTGCAACCCGATGCTGGCGAAAATGCCGCGCAGTTCGGGATCGATGAACTCGACCGGCTCCTTGTCGAGCACATGCGCCAGTTCCTCGTAGAAGGTGAAATCATTGGCGTGAATGGTGTTGTAATGCACCTTCGAACCGGAAATGATCTTCATTTCCGGCGGATCATTCTTTTCCGCGAGTGGATATATCTTTACGCCGGTGGAAAACATGTTCGCCGCCGCGTCCGGTTTTCCGTCGACCAGGAAGCCACGTAGGACAAGCGCGTTGATGTAGCTGCGCGAGCGCGCGACGAAATAGCCTCCTGGTTCCTCACCCTCATAGCCCGGCGGCAGAATTAGGTACTTGCCGCCCTTGCCCTTGTCCGGCCCCGGCGCACCCATGTCGACGACAAAGCGGAAGAAGGCGTCATTAACCGTGCCCGGCCCAGATCCTGGCGGCACTTCGATGACCAGCGGACCGGTTTTCTCGAGGTCGAAGGCATTGAAGGCATAGACGGTGTCGGTGTTCGGGGTGAGGAACAGCGGATCGGAATCCATAAGTTCATCGGTGACTACAAGATGATGCGCCTCCGTGGCGCCGACACTTGCAAGGCCAAGCCGAATGGCCTCGATGGAGGCGGCGGGTATTCCATTCAGGAAAGTCTCGATACCTCTCAGGAACACGAGGTTCTCAAGAACCTTGCTCGCTGTATCGCCCGTGGGGACGCCATCGAAGAACGTCAGCGCACCAAGCCGCGTCTCCACCTTATCCGGCGTCAGGATCGACTTTGGGATGGGCGTGTTGAACCCCGGCGGAATCGTGTCATCCGCCGCCGCAGCACTTGCGATCGTCGCCGCCAGCGCGACACTTAGAAACAATGTCCGTGTGAACATGGAAGGTCACTCTATTTGGGAATGCCAGCGATCGCCGGTCTCGACCGAAAGGACGCGGCCAATCGCAATCCGTGTCTCCATTAACAAGCGCACTTCCACTGAATTGAATTTGATAGAAATCAAAGGTGAGCGTCCGACGCCTGATTTAAGTCAGTGTGCCTGATGGTACCGCCAAGGGTGTTGTCACGGTAACGCGCCTGCTCAGTTGATGCCGTATGCTATCAACGTCCGATGAGCAGTTCTTCCTATCGTCGCCATCGCTTACCGGCCGCTGTGATCCAGCAAGCGGTCTGGCTATACTTTCGCTTTCCTCTGAGCCTGCGCGATGTCGAGGATATGTTGTCCCAACGCGGCATCGATGTCTCGTATGAGACCGTCCGCCGCTGGTCGATCGCGCTGTAATGAAATTGCTCAAGCAGGCGGAAGAAACAGCGAAGCAGATCATCACGGAGCACGAGGATGGGGTCGCTCGGTTGATCCAGAAACTAGAGACCGAAGAGGTGCTCGACTTTCCGCAAATCCGAGCTTGTCTCGAAGCCGAAAAGGCAGCGACAAACGGGGAGACGCTCGATCATCGGAATAGGCTTAAGGCCTAAGGCAACTGCCCGGTTGTTGTCCGCTAATACACAGAACGCGGAACAAATCGGCTATGCAATATGCTGAGTGAAATGGAACCGCCGGAAGGCTATCGCGGGGTGGTATGCCTCTTATGCCGTTCCGACCATCTTCGAAAAGTGCAAGTGCTGACGGGGAACACGTGCACGACGGCAGCATTTATCGGAAGCAGACGTGCTGCTGCTACTCCCGTCGAGGCCTGTCACGAAGCTTAGGAATTCGCACTGCTTTCCCTCCAGCGCGTGCCGGCTGAGGCTCCTTTGACGCAGGGCGCCATGCCAAGCGATCTGTTTCGCAATGTGCGCCGTTGAATAGAGTAATAAGAAATGTTCGATATCGGGTCTGATATTGTTCGACTTATCTTGATGGAGTGATCGAAATGCAAAAGTTGATATCGCACGCGTGGAATTTTATTTTCGATCATGAGGTCAGTCCACTCCGGCACATTCCAAATGTAGCTACGCGGCACATGATTTTGCAGGTTTTGGGGTGGATGTGGGCAGTTGCCTTTGCGGTGGCGATTGGAAGTTACGCGATGCTTCCTGCAAGCTTGATTGGTCATGCCGTGTTGATAGCAGCAGCAGCGATCACGGCGGCAACCTACACGACGGCCGTGACTAAGCCGGAAATGTTCGCGCCGGGCTTTGGCCGTCGCCGTGACGGAGAACATGAATAGGATCCGCGTAAGATGTCGTCAGTTTCGTTCTGCGATAGCCGCAACGCTGCCTAGCCTACTTTTGCAACCCAATGGCGCACAGCGTTGACCGACAAGCCAACCAACTTCCCCCCGGGCTGGGCCCGTCGATCGCTCAAGTGCACAAGCTGAGTTGTCATTAAGGCTTCTGTGGTTCGTTGCTCGCTGAGGACATCAATAGGTCAGAGACCGAAGTTTGTGTGACAGTCCCATCGCGAGGGTACCTTACCCCTCAAGGTGCAAGGACGCGTCGGCGCCGGCCTGAGTCCGATCAACAACGGCTCATGAGCTGACAGCAAGTATCGATGACAGGCAAACATCTCTTGATACGTAGGTGACGAGGGCGGGATGGCTCTTGGGGCAGGTCTCAGCCCCAGCACTATTGATCTGATTGTGCGCAGGTCATTATCGGCCCTACTCGCTTACCAGTACGTGGGAGAGGTCCCGGACAAGTCCTCGATGCCTCCGGACGGGCAGTGTTCACTCTAAGTGTGTCAGCGACTTACACCGAGGCGAGCGTTTCTCGAAGATTGCGCCGGGCCGAAAAAAGCAGGTTGTGATGATGGGCTGTTTGCCCTTGCTGATCAGGGTAAAAGAGAGCTGAGAGGGGTCTCTGCCTGCAAGGTGCGCATCGTCCATGTCGTCGAAGCCGTAGTCCGCTACGGGAGCGTACTTAGAGCAGTACCATTTCCAACCATCGACTTTGCTGTAGTAGACCGTGCGACAGTATTTCAGATTCAGTTTCTTGTTTTCGCCCTCCTCATCTTCCCGCAGCCACCAGGTCCCCTGACGGTAGACGCTTCCCTCCTTATCGCCCTGGATCGATTGATTGGGGATGGGGTATCCCTTGTACGTCTGTGCGCTGGTTGCGTTGACCAATGCGACGAGGCCGAGGCAGATCAGAGCAGTGAGCGCGAGTGCTCTGGGGGGTGAATACATGGACAGCTCCTCATCGAAAGGACGGCCCACCTTCGCCCGGTAAAGGCCGTAAGCCCAGTGAAACTGACGGGGCTCAGTCAATATACCAGCCCCTGGGACGGTGAGCCCAGGGGTTGGCCATGAAACAGTCGATGAAGAATGAAGTGTAGAGGTGAATAATTCAAAGATTACCACGGAAAGAGACGTTGTGCCTGCTGATTAGTTAGGC
>DAOUZE010000355.1 GCA_030665765.1 Filomicrobium sp. | reverse complement strand
TTGCGGCAGCGAAATTGCAATTGGATTGCCTTCGTACATTGACAACATGCAGACCATGTTCTCCTGCAGCCAGACCGCTTGGTCGCCGATCACATCTTTCGAAACCATCACCTGATCAAAGGTCTCCGGGTGCATGAACGTATAACCCTGCTCGTCTTCGTAGAGATAGCCGTAGTCGACTTCCTCGACGAACGCCTTTTCAACCTGCTCGGTCGTACGATAGCGCTCGACGATTTTGACGCCGTCCGAGATCCGCCGCAGCTCCAAGTGAGTGACCGGAGTGCCCTTGCCCGGGTGGATGTTTTCGGCGCCCATCACCACGGCCAGCGCACCATTTAATTCGAGCACATTGCCCTTGCGGATTGAGCTTGCGATCACCTTAACCACGAAACGGTCTCCGATCTCATTTTGCTATCTGTTTTCGCGCGGCTGAAAGCCATGCCAACGGCGCAGCGGTTGATTTCAACTCGATCGCGGGTTTCTACTCTTTCACGCCCTATTCGCCAAGCCCGGCAATGACTTGAGTTGGTAAAATCGCCACAATGACCCCTCCCTCTCCCTGGTGGAATAAAAACCACCACGCCGATCGGCGCCCATTCTTGTTGGCCCGCAACCGGATCAAAGCCGCCATCCGCTGCTGGTTCGACGAGCACGGCTTCACCGAGGTGGAACCCGGCAGCCTGCAAGCGTCCCCGGGCAACGAAACCCACCTGCAAGCCTTTAAAACCAGCCTCATCAGCACGGACAATAACCGTCACGAGATGTATCTCCACACCTCTCCGGAGTACTCCTGCAAAAAACTCCTAGCCGCTGGCGAGACGAAGATATTCTCCTTTTCGAATGTATTCAGGAACGCCGAGCAAGGCCCATTGCATGCCCCCGAATTCACTATGCTGGAGTGGTATCGGGCCGGGAATTTCGGTGATGAGCAATACCCGAATTTGCATAAAGACTGCGATGCGCTCATAGCGATTGCCACCCAAGCCGCAGAAAATTCGACCTGGCGATGGAAAAACCGGACCTGCAATGCGGGCCTTCCATGCCTCCACAAATCCGTCCCCGAAGCCGCCGCAGACCTATTTCAGATTGATTTGGCCACGACATTCAGCTCCGATGGCCAGCCTAACAGAAACGCTCTTGCTATCGCCGCCAAGCGCGCCGAAATCCATGCCTCGGACGATGAGACCTGGGGTGACATCTTCTCAAAGCTCCTGGTGGAGCTGGAAGCCCGCTATGGTGAACTTTCCGGTGTCATGACCTCCGAGGGCCTAGAACGCGTGATGCTACTAGACCAATATCCTGCCTGCATGTCCCCCCTGGCACGCCGCCACCAACACAACCCTGGCCTGGCAAAGCGCTTCGAACTTTTCATCGGCGGGATTGAACTTGCCAACGGCTTCGCTGAAAGCAATGATCCCGGCGAGGTCCGCGCCGGCCTAACTGAACAAATGAATGAAAAGGAGCGCATTTACGGCGAGCGTTACCCCCTCGATCAAGATTTCCTTACCGCCCTTTCCAAGATGCCACCCGCCTCAGCCGGTTGCGCCATGGGCTTTGACCACCTCGTCATGCTGGCCACCGGTGCAACGCGTATCGATCAAGTGCTGTGGACACCTCTCTCCCAATGACAAACACCCGCAAGACGCTCAAAACCGTCCCCGAACTTCGCCAAGCAGGTCTCATCTCGCAGAACGAAACCTTGGTGCTTCGAGAGGTTGCTTCACGCTACGCCATCGCTGTCACACCCGACATCGCGGATCTCATTGACGAAACCGATCCCGCCGATCCAATCGCCCGGCAGTTTGTTCCCACACTCGCTGAATTGGACCACCGGCCGGACGAGAGCACGGATCCCATCGGCGACAAAACCAAGTCGCCCGTGCGTGGCATCGTGCACCGCTATCGCGACCGCGTACTCTTGAAAGCCGTCGCCGTCTGTCCGGTCTATTGCCGTTTCTGCTTCCGTCGCGAAATGGTCGGCCCCGACAACGACACCGGCCTAACGGAAACAGAACTCGATACCGCAATCGGATACATCGCCCAGCATCCCGAAATCTGGGAAGTCATAATAACCGGCGGAGACCCGCTAATTCTGTCTTCTCGCCGCATCGCCAAGCTGACGGCAAGGCTGTCGGACATCCCCCACGTTAACGTCATCCGCTGGCACACCCGCGTGCCCGTCGTATTGCCGAGTACCATCAACGACGAGCTAACAGACGCTCTCGCTTCCGCAAGGCCGGCTGTATTCGTTGCAGTTCACGCCAACCATGCGCGTGAATTAACCAAAGAAGCGCGCGCGGCCTGCCGCCGCCTCACCTCAGCGGGCATCGTACTTGTTAGCCAGTCCGTCCTGCTGAAAGGCGTCAACGACGATGCCGACACCCTGGAAGACTTGATGCGCAGCTTCGTTGAGACGGGCGTCAAACCCTATTACTTGCACCACCCGGATCTTGCCCCCGGCACAGCCCACTTTCGCGTGTCCATTGAGACCGGCAGGCTACTCGTTCGCCAGCTCCGTCAGCGCGTGTCTGGGCTCGCCATGCCAACCTACGTTCTCGACATCCCCGGCGCTTACGGCAAGGTCCCGGCTGGACCGGACTATCTTCACCACCACGTCGATGACGCAATCTACACCGTCACCGATCCGAATGGCAGAACGCACAGCTACAAAGACAGCTGCTAATCCTATGAACGGTCCACGGATGCGGCTCAGCGTTACCGTTAGCAGCTTGCTGACGCTATGCTTCCAGTTCGCTCAAATCCCAACCGCGCACGCCGAACCAAGCCCCGACCTTATGCCCGTTTGGCGCGATATCTTCATGCGCCCGGATACCAGCCTTGCCGCCATCCCATCTCCAACGGCAAACCCTCTTACTCCCGCCAAGATCCTGCTCGGCGGAAAGCTGTTCTTCGATACGCGCCTATCCGGTGAGAATACCCGTTCCTGCGCTACCTGCCACGAACCCGCCCGCGCCTTCACCGATGGCCGGCAACGTTCCGCGGCCATTGACGGCAAAACCCAACTGCTCAACGCGCCGAGCCTTTTCAATCTCGCCTGGGCCAAGAACCTGTTTCATGATGCGCGCGCTTCGAGCCTAGAGGATCAGGCCCGCCAACCAGTCAACCATCCGCAGGAAATGGCCGGTTCCTGGTCGCAGATCATCGACCGCCTGAGCGCCGATCCTGCCATGACTGCCGAGTTCCAGGATGCCTTTCCCGAAGAACCGGTCATCACCCAGCAAAACATTATCGCGGCGATCGCTGCTTACGAACGAACACTGATCTCGCCAAAGACACGCTTCGACAGATTTATCGCCGGAGATGACTTGGCTTTAAGCGCGTTGGAACAGGCTGGCTTCAGGCTCTTCGTAGGGAAAGCCGGTTGTATCTCTTGCCATTCCGGCTGGCGGCTATCGGATGGTAAAGTTCACAACATTGGAACCGCAGGCAATAACTCGCCAGATGCGGCAAATAGCGCCCCGCGCATCAGAACTCCGGGCTTGCGCCACATTGCGAAAACAGCCCCCTACATGCATGACGGATCGCTTCCAACGCTGCAGCGCGTCATGGCCCACTATCTCAAGCTGAGGCAGAACCAGATAGCACTTTCCCCGAACCTGGTCAGACCCCTTCGCTTAAGCGACGCAGAAAAGGATGCACTCCTAGCATTCCTGCGGACGCTCGATTAACCGCCCCGACACGCGCAGAAACTGACTGGACTGCTGAACAAGCGCAACAAGGATCCAACCATTTTCAGTC
>DAOUZE010000139.1 GCA_030665765.1 Filomicrobium sp. | reverse complement strand
GAAATATTTGGGTGAAAATTTTTCAAGTAAATACGGTACAAGAAATCAAGATGGTGATGCTTTAAAATATGCTTGCGTTGCACAGAATGGGCGCATTTGGAGTGGTTCCAAATTGCGTAGAACCCTTAAAAGACGTGTAACAGGTCACATGCGAAGTGAAGTGTTCGTGAATGACAAACGAGAACTTCTAACCGTTTTGCGCCGTATTGAAAAAAACTTTCAAAGCAATGACGTGGTTTTAATGAGCTGCGAAGGTTGGTCAAACCAGCCTTTTACCGTTGACATAAAGGCCGCCTTCGAAGAGTTCGGGGTCCCAATTGACATTTTTTTTGTCACAAGAGCGCCAGTGGATTTGATGAATTCAGCTTGGTGGCAGTGGGGAGCCTGGAAGGATGTCAGTATAGAAAGTTGGATAAAATCCAGGATTGCCAGTGTTGACTTCTATCAACAACATCAGCGTTGGAAATCAATAAGCACTGTCAATGAGATCAAGCTACTTGACTTAAGCCAAAACCCCTTAACCTCACTTCAAAACTTCTTAAAGGTGGAAGAAAAGAAAATAGACAGCATGAATGTTGGGACACATCCCGCTTTATTAAGACACTTAGTTGCCAATAAAAATTTATACCCTCGCGCCGCCAATAGGCCCGCTGTAGAGTGGCAGCTGAATAACTTATTAAATCTTCCACAGCAACCGCCGCCGTTCATGATACCTCAGGAAATGAGTGAGCACATCATTTCAAGCACAAAGGCATCGAATAAAAAGCTAATTAAATTAATTGAAAGCTCAACAGGCAGCTTGAAGGCAGGCGTTTTGAAGAAATATACTGAAGAATCTGCATATCACGACCGCAAAGTTCAGGACTTTGAATCATTTGCTAGGCCCACTGAGCAGGACATTCTAATCAAAAAATTGATAGACATTGCTCTAAGCAGCAACATTAGCATTAGAGAAAAAATAAGAGCATACCTACAAACAAGTGCCTAGATCTATAATCGGGTACAAGGAGGTCAGCTTGAGGTTTTCAACCCAAAAACACCAAACACAGGCAACGCACTACATCAATCATCTTCGAATACAGTAATGTCAGTTAGAGACGTTTCATCTGCCCTTCCGATGGTGGTATCAACGAAAACTGCGTGTCAATACATTAGAGCTGGTAGGTGCGATACTGGTTACGTCTCGGGAGCTGAACGGTGCAGCGGCGATTAGCACAGTGCGGCTCCGGAAAGTGGCATCCAAAGCAGCGGATGCGGGCGTTGTCGGGTCGATCCCTTTGTTCGCGATCCTTAACGGTAAAATTCGGCGCTCTGGGCGCATCTGACGCGATATCTTGCTCAGCCATCCTCAAACCCTAAAAGGCTGTCTCAAACTTCGCAATGGCCGCCATTGATGGCCTGGCGCTATGCAAGATCAACCGAATGAACGTGCGCCAATACAATGGACAGGGGTTCGAGCTATCACGTGCATGGCAGGCTATGCGCACCAACTTGAAGCTTTCGAAGAAGTTGCCTTCATCGCATAACCGCTCCGCATCCCGAAAAAGCCGTGCAATTCGGTCAAAAGAGTTAAGAGCCGATTACATGTTTCGGACATTTCTAGAGTTCGAAAATCATTGCTTGTGCGTGGACAACTTAAATGGTGAGATTCCGCCTCGGTTAACTCTTTTCGACTTCACCCACCAGGCTCAACATGACCAAAGATCTGGAGCCGACGAATCCGGCTCCACGAACCGGCACTCTTAATCAGTCAATGCAGTTGAACAAATGATCGGTCCGCGCAAGGCTCATAAAGCTTGGACGGGGACAAGCGATCCGCAATCTCCCAGTCATTGTCAGAAGCGGTATATATATCGCGCCTTCCAATTGCAGTCTCCAGGGTATCCCAGCTGTAAAGCACCCACCCAATCACACGGAACCGTTTCTCACAGGAACGTACTTGAAGTCGCCTGAGCAAATCAATAGCGCCAATTGGTCGGTCAACTTTGGTGACCGGGGGCATCCAAATCCCCATCTCCCCTAAAATGATCGGCTTACGACTTTTAGTTATCTCAAACGACTCCAGCTCATCCTCAATTTGGATGGACCCAGGGTAAAGGTGTATGTCGACAAGATCTAGTGGGGAGCCACCGACTTCGGGGTCGCTAATGACTTTTCGTGTCCAGGTGATGCGCGGATCGTCTCCGTCTACGCTTGCCGGACTGAAAAAACTCATTGTAACAAGTGCCTTGGGGTCGATTTCTTTAACTCCGACGGAAACCTGCTCCGCCCAATAGACTAAGCCTTCTTCGACAATTCGCCGTCGGTCATTTGCGTTCGCCATATTGAATATTTGGCCGTTCGCTGTTGTTATATTACCTGAAACTAAGGCGAGCGGTTTCTTATTATCTGTGAAATGAGCTTCGTTCTCTAGATCCCAGGCCAGCACAACCTCGAGCGGAGCATCCTGCGCCTTGAGCTCGGATAAGAAGTCGCGAACATACCTCTTCTTAGCATCTATAAATGGCTGGTGTAGGAAGTACGCATTAACTCCTTCCATTGTCGTCGGAGGCGGAATAGTTGGCTGATAACCGCCTTGGCGCGGCAGCCTCCAAAAGACGACGATTACCCGTATGTTGAGCTTTTTGGCGATCCGGAGAAAATCAGCTAGATTGCGCATATAGTCAATGTTCAAACCTGGCCCGTCTTGGCTACCAGAGCTGATTTCCGAAACAAATACGCGGACAACATTGTATCCTTTGCTCCGCATTGCTGATAATGCTGCTTGGGTGCATTGCGCGTTATAATGGATTGGATCGAATAAACTGTGCCCGAAGTTGTGACCGCCCCACGGGTCCTGCAATCGAGCCAGCCGTATGTAGTTGTTTCCCCGCGGAATAAACTTCGTTCCGGTTCTGGTATTATAGAACTGCGGCCCCTCTTTAACCTGACGTATCTGGATGCGGCCGTCAGCTGACGCCCCTTCCCAGCGAAGCCCCTCAGAGGTAGCCTCAACGCAATGCTGCCGATTACTCGGCGCAAAGTCGCCAGCCTTAAAGAGGTCCGCACGTGACGCTGGTGTCCACGCCATCACATTGCATAGCAGGATCACCGAAACCGCCACGCAAAAAAACAGGAAGCGAAACGGAAAACTGCGGCAAGTGGTTGTTAGCCGTGCATCGTCGTCCTTGAACTCCTTTGTGCCTATTGGAGGCCCAACCTCCACAACACAGTTTCTGCTCTTTGTGCAGAAGACGAACCTCGACGCTAATGACACTAACATTCTTTACACGCTACTTGACGCACTACAACCAAGAAACTCGTCGTGACCGTTCAGCTCTTGCCTGCATAGCAAGGAGAGCGAACGTTAAGCCCTCAATCGTTTGCATGTCGTTAACTATGACCAATCCACCAACTCGCGTCTTTAATCATCGGGCTTTCGGGCGATACGAAGGCCGAGGGAGAACCATTTTCTGAAACGCGCTGAAGAATTCTCATGAAACTGCGTCGAGGGTTAGAACTAGTTGAACTGCCCCTGAATTGTCGCCGCAGAAATGAAGCGTAGTCACTCGGCGGTCGACCCACCCAGCCTGCATTCCTCGTTTAGCACCTAGACTTCCCGGATCGGCGTCCAGACGCTTTCCACCGAGCCTGGCAGTCCCTGGGAAACGGCTCTTGCGAGAGCGTTAACTCCACAATGATCATAAGCATTCTGAACGGACGGACGGTCGTTAACGAAGTCGTGCCTCCACACGTGGCTCGCCCGCTTAAGCTGCAAACGCAATGCCGATCCTTCGCTCGGCCATAGGCAGCTGCGTTTGGCTTGCCTCTTGGGAAACTCGAGCCCTTCCCGCCGCCAGACCCGATGCACGTGCTTCACGTTTACCTTCCAACCTTCGGCGAGCAGCCGCGCCGCTCCAAGACTGCCAGCTGCGAGCGCACGCGGGTCACCCAAACTCGTTTTCTAAAGAGCTTAGTATTCTCCCTTAAGAGCTTCCTTCAGGATCAGTTTGGCGAGTGTCAGCTCAGAGACCGCCTTCTTCAATCGCTCGTTCTCGCGCTCCAGATTCTTGAGTGCCTTCGCCTGGTCAAGCTTCAGACGGCCATAGTCTCAGCGCCACCAATGAGAACGCTACTCCGAAACGTCCGAACCTCCGCAAATGGAGCCAGACCATAGCGACCGCCTAAAGGGCGCGGCATAAACAGCAATCGGTTGGGCAGAACACTCTCTTAACTCAGACGATCAGGCGTCCCACAATGCCTGACTGCGGACAGAATTGGCTCAGCTTGGTTGTCGTGTGTCGTTTCAGGTCATAGGTCACGCCCATACTGGAGCGGCCAAAACACAAAAGCCAATTTAGAGCCCACAACAGAAAGTGGCTTATCATTTCAAATGCACTGAGCAAATCTCGGTGTCATATTCAATTGGCACGCATGGCATGAACATTGAATTACGCACTACATTCGATGAAAATGCAGCGTGGGGTGCCCTTCGGACTATTGGGTCACCGACCTGCTAAGGCAAAATAGGTAGGCCGATAATGTTAGTACGGCAACACGACCGGATGCAGAGCAGCGCAGATCCGCTATCGGAGAAGCTACGTTCGGTGAACTACGCCTTTTGGGGTGTTGGGTTGTTCAGTCTTGTGATCAACCTTCTGATGCTGACTGGACCTTTGTTCATGCTGCAGGTTTATGACCGCGTATTGACCAGCAAATCTGTACCAACGTTGGTTGCACTCTTCGGTCTTGCAGCGGCAATGTACATGTTTCTCGGCTTATTCGACTACCTTCGCGCGCGAGTTCTGTCGCGCATTGGATACTGGCTGGACGAAGAATTTGCGCAACCTTCTCTAATATCTTGGATCAGCGGCTACACAAGTGGTCGGGGAGACATCGGTCGACCTACGGCGGACTTATCGCAAATTCGACTATTTATGAGCAGTCCGGGGCTACCGGCATTATTCGACCTGCCATGGGTACCCATTTATCTAGGCATAGTTTTTCTTTTACATTTTCAGTTGGGGTCCTTGGCACTGGTGGGCGCAATGTTGGTCGTCGTAATTGCGATCGCCAACGAAATGCTGACGCGGAGATCAGTCGTCGAGGCGGTAGCCATTGAGAGCAACGAAGGGCGGTTTGCGGAACACAGTTTGCGCAACGCAGAAGCCATCGTCGCAATGGGAATGACAGGCAACGTAGCGCGACACTGGGGACATCTGCGCAACTCAGCAAAGGCCAGCGCGCAAAGCGGCATTGAGATTGGCGAGGTTTTCACCTCGACATCGAAGGCTCTACGTTTATTGATCCAATCGGCTCTTCTCGGTTTGGGCGGATATCTCGCCCTATCGGGTCAAATATCCCCAGGCACCATTGTCGCGGCATCTATCCTTGCAGGTCGCGCCCTGGCTCCAATTGATCAGACCGTTGGCAACTGGCGCAATATTGCAAGGGCCCGCCAAGCATACAAGCGTCTAGCAATGGCCTTGGCCGGGTTCACAAATAAAAGTCCGAAGACCGAGTTGCCGACACCGACAGGAAAGCTCCAGGTTGAAAACTTACTAAAATTAGCTCCTGCCTCGGCTTCACAACCTGCAGCCGGACGCCGTCCGATTCTGCAGGGGCTCCAATTTGAGCTGAAGCCCGGAGACGCGCTTGGCGTCGTCGGTCCCAGTGCGTCTGGAAAATCGACTTTGGCACGACTTTTGGTCGGATTGACGGCTCCAGAGCAAGGATCCGTACGACTAGATGGAGCAGTTTATGATCAATGGGATGCAGATTCACTGGGGCAGCATATTGGTTACATGCCTCAAGATGTCGAGCTGCTCCCTGGCACAATAAAACAGAATATCGCGCGGTTTGACACGCACATGGAAGACATGGAGGTAATCCAGGCCGCGAAATTGGCTGGTGCGCATGAGCTGATCCTTGGGCTGCCGGACGGGTATGACACCGCTATCGGCTTTGGCCAACCGCCGGTCTCAGGTGGCCAAGCTCAGCGTATCGCCCTTGCACGCGCTCTTTTTCGACGACCGCCGCTTATTGTTCTCGATGAGCCAAGCTCTAACCTCGATGCTGAGGGCGAGGGTGCGCTGACTGAGGCTATTGCGACGATGCGCAAGCAAGGCAGCACTGTGATTGTGATGACCCATCGCCCCAGCACCCTGGCCGCCACAAACCTCATTCTAATGATTGACGCCGGTAGGCAAACTCAGTTTGGGGACAAGTCGGAAGTTTTGAGAAAACTAACCCGCGTTGTACGCGAGCAGCAGGCTGAATCTGCTGCTGCACCAACACCAAACGCAACACAAAAATCCGCACCGAAAAGTTCCGACGAAAGCACTTCCGGCAAACCAGAATTTATGAGCATTTCCAAATCCATTACAGTTTCAGGCATGGATCGCTCAAAGGCAGGAACGGAAACAAGCGGGTCGCAGAGCCAACAAGGTCAATCTGATCGCGCGAGGAAAGCACAATGATTAAGCCTCAGAACGAGTTCCGATCGGTCAATGGTAAGCAGGCGGCATCTTCGGCGTCGCATAGAGTAAGCGACTTGCTACTCCTACCGTTTCTATCACTTCTCACAATCGGTTTAAAAAAACCGCCCAGAAAAAACCAAACTGCCCAAGGCTTGCCTGATCGATCCAAGTCAGGGCCCTCAAAGCAGGCAGACCTCGCCACAATTGGAGCAGAGCCAAAACTTGGGTTTGGTCGAGCCCTCGTCTTTGGACTTTTCGGGTTCGCCGTACTTTTTGGCGGGCTGGGCGGCTGGGCTACTTTTACAGAGATTTCGGGCGCCGTTGTTAGCAGCGGCACTGTGAACGTAAAAGGCAAGCCAAAAACGGTGCAGCACCTTGACGGTGGCATCGTTGCGGAAATACGTGTGGCCAACGGGGACGTCGTTAGGGCCGGCGATACACTATTAAAGCTAGACAACACCTTGCTTTCAGCAAATTTGAGGATATACGGGAATCGGCTCGCTGAGGCACTAGCTCGTCGAGCGCGACTTATTGCGGAAAGAAATGACGATAATCGTATTAAATGGCCGACCCTCAGTGAGGCGCCGCTAGGTGTGCTGCCAGAGAAACAAGTTCGCTTGAGTCAGCAGAAGTTGCTCGACGTACGTCGCTCAAGTCAGAACGGGCAATTGGCTCAACTAGAGGAAAAGATTGAGCAATATCGGCACCAAATTACTGGAACGGAGGGCCTGAAGGCTTCAAAGTTGGAGCAAATAGCTTTCATCGAGCGCGAGCTAAAGGGCTTAAAACAGCTTTTTGAGAAAGGCAACAGTACGCTAAACCGGTTACTCGCACTGGAACGCCAGCGCGCAGAGCTGGTTGGTCAAACTTCCGAGCACAATTCCCAAATCGCTCGAATTGCAAACCTCATCAACGAGACGAAAATTAAGATGCTCCAGGTCAAACGGGAAGCGAGCGAAAAAGTCTTATCAGAGCTCAGAGAGACCGAGGGGGAAATTAATGACCTATTGCAAGAGTATCACAAGACAAAAGAGAAGCTTAGCAGAGTAGAAATCAAAGCACCGATTGGTGGCATGATTCATGAGTTGAACATCTTCACCGTCGGAGGCGTTGTGCCCCCCGGTGACGCAATTATGCACATCGTGCCAACGAACGAAGCCTTCGAGTTTGTGCTCAATGTTGAACCCCAGTTCATCGACGATGTTAGCATCGGCCAACCTGCAACGTTAAATTTCTCCGCATTCAATCAACGAAACACCCCAAATGTTGAGGGTGCCGTGCGGTCAGTATCGCCGTCGATCACCACTGACGAAAAAACGGGTACGAGTTTTTACACAATACAAGTTGATGTATCAGATGAGGAGCTCTCGAAGATCGGCGGGCGCACCCGGTTGGTTGCCGGCATGCCGGTCGAAGCATTTGTTCAAAAGCAGAACCGAACCGTTCTCGATTACATTACGCGCCCGCTGACTGATCAAATGCGTCGCGCTTTCCGGGAGGAATAGAGGTCATTTGAGCTTCGAAGCCTCCGTCCCTTTGGAAAAGTTATTCGCGAGCCATTCGGCAAAGAGAACTACGGAGTGCGGTGCGTCATCGCCCACAATTGCGACTGTTTTACCAGGGCAAGCTTCGATAAATCTGGACGGATTGAGCGCCAAACCGCATCAATTCGTCCCGGCATGGGGCCACTCTGAAGCATCTGCCATTGCCGACGCATAGGAATCCCTTTTTCTCCACCCCTCTATGGGCGCACACACTGCTCCCAGAGCGTGCGTAGGGCTCTCCTTGGCACCAACCGCCTCGCACAAACGATCGACATGAGGCCCATTTAGAACCATCAGCACCTCGCTAAGCTAGCCGTTGCCCAGCCTGTCAAACCCAAGATCCGCAACAATCTATCTTAGGGCATCGACATTTGTTCTCCGCCGCCTTCAGCTCTGACAATTAAGAGCCTCGTAAGGCACTGACCTACTTGCACCACCTGCGGTTTGATTTCGCACATCGCCTTATAAAAAATCTAAGCTTAAATAGCGCTTCCATACATCAACCGCCGCTTTTTCAGAGCAGCATCATAAAAGCTTCGCTTTAGAGAGAAAGAGCCTCCCACATACTAACCCATACCGCTCCTAGGCCTAACCAAAAGAATTGCGACCTCCATTAGAATTGCTATGAGCATATTTAATCCCAATTCACAAAAAGTGAGTGCCGCAAGGCCCTCCGCGAGGACGCTTTACAAAAAAATACGGCACTATAGTTTCATCCATTAAGGATGTACATTTACAGTGAGTGTCACATTTTGTGGCAATAAAATATGTGAGCCCCTAACGTCCCAATCTCGCACAAACACATCGGGTTTC
>DAOUZE010000371.1 GCA_030665765.1 Filomicrobium sp. | reverse complement strand
ATGGTTAGAGCTGGCGGCTCATAACCGTCTGGTTGCAGGTTCGAGTCCTGCCGGGCCCACCATATTTCATAGTAGGTCGACACTTCGTCTGCTCAACACCCGCTGGCGCCGTGTTGAATAGTGGAATTGTGAAGCCAGGGTTGGTGCACGGAGTGGTGCTGACTTCATTGCCACTTAATGTTCATTCATTGTCCATGCCTGCCCTAACTACACCATCAACCATCCGGCTGTACGGCACCCCCTGCGCAACCTGTACAGAATGTCATTACCCATTCTTCAGTGCATGTTCCGGGTTATGCATGATAACTGAAATGCCGCCGGTGGTTTAGGGTCCTTCCGGTGGCCCCTGTGAAGTCGCATCCAGTCGCTGGTTGGCGCGGCACAGGGGTCTTTTTTATTTCAAGGCGACTTTCAATCATTGGTGAGACAGTTCGGCGGGAAGGCTCCAGACGGCGGCTGGCAATAGGCCCACTCTATAGTAGTACGCGGACGCCTCCCGATTTGGCGAGAGGGGCGTCAAGGACTGGTTGTCGCTCACGCGTTATGCCAAACAGTGGTCATGAGTTCTTCGACTGCAAACATCTCTATTCTTCTCATTTCCGATGGTCGGCCAGGGCATTTCAATTTGGCGGAAGGGATCGTCGCGGCGGTTGAGCGGTTTCGGCCGGTCGATGTGCGGCGGCTGGAGGTTCGTCGTCCAGTGTGGATGCCTGGGCGGGTATTATCGACGCTGGTAAATCGCAGCATGGCACCTGAGCGCATTTTGGCGTCCGTCTTTGGAGTTGATCGATTAAGCCTTGGAAAACCCGATCTGGTGATTTCTGCGGGCGGAAACACGCTCGCGGCCAATATTGCAGCAGCCCGGATGACGGGAGCGGCAAACATCTTCTACGGATCCTTGCGGCGACATCGGGCCGAAGACTTCAGCTTGGTAATGACGTCTTACGCGGCGCAGGCGGATGTCCCAAACCGTTTGATGACATTGAAACCGTCGAAACTTGATCCCGATGCGCTCGGTCTGTCCCGTTCTGATTCACATGAAACACCTCGAACCCTAGGACTCATTATCGGGGGGGACAGTGGCACCGTGCGTTATGGGCAAGCCGATTGGGCCATGCTCTTAGACTTTGTCCAAGCTCAACATGCGATTGGAACACGTTGGATCGTCGCCAATGCTCCACGGACCCCCGAAGCATTTTCCAACCAGTTGGCCATGTTAAGTGAATTGAACGATACGCCAATCGCGAATTTCATCGATGTACGATCAGCGGGCCCTGGAACGCTTGGAGCGTTGCTGGCGGCATCCGACGCGGTTGTCTGCACGGCCGATTCTAGCTCTATGCTGTCAGAGACCGTTTGGATGCGACGGCCGGTGGTCGCGATTTGCCCCAAATTGTTCAGACTGCCGAATAATGAATCAATATACCGCGCCTGGCTTGCTGAAATGGGTTGGTCTCGACAGATGCCAATCTGTTCATTGACACCAGAATCATTGGCGGACGCACTGGCGGAAATCGTCCCCCTCGACGTTAACCCGCTCGATGCACTTGCGACGCAGCTGCAGGAGCGGCTACCGCAGCTTTGATCGTTAGTCCAGGTCCGATCAACTATCGGCTTCGATTATTGCCACGTCGTCTCCGTCTCGGACGCGCACGAGTTGGCGGACATCGTCAAGAGACTGTGCCCAGACATTGCAAGGGCTGACAAGGCGGATCTCATCACCCCGAGAAGCTGGTGTCTTTCCGAAGCCAATGGCGATGGCGTTACCAGCAGGCCAGAACGCTATCTCCCCCAATTCCACGACATCTTTGGCGCCGGGTTCTTCAGCACTTGCGACATCGACCGAGAAGTAGATCTCGTCTCCCCAGGTTTGAGCACGGGCATAGATTGGTAGAGCCCGTTGGATTTTTTTAGCGGTCGGAGTTTCGAGCAGCTCAGCACGTAGCGAGACTTGGCCCGCGCGGATCAAAATGGTAACCATTCACAGTTCCCTATACGGTGCGGTTTCCGGAGTCGTGGGTTCTACTTCAAACAAGCTCGATGCAACCCTTCCGTGCGCAAGTCCTCTAGGGCAGCTTCAGCATAACTTTCTGTCCGGGGGGCACCTGACGAATGGAGCTGAGCTTGTCTCGCGTGTCGCCGACAAGGTTGCAGGGGCGCGGCAGCCGGACGAGACCGTTGCCGGAGATTGGCGTTGGCCCGAAAATGAGAAGGAGACGCCGCTCCTCGGCCCAATAGTAGAGCCCGCCGATCTGGGCATTGATGCGCGCGGTACGATCCCGCCCCCCGGCAATCGGTATCTCGAAATGGATGCATTCGCCCCAGGTTTCGGCAACAGAAAAGAGTGGGAGGGCAGCGCGAATACGCCGGGCTGAGGGGGTTTGGTGGAAATTCATCCGTAGCGGATTGCCGGCGATCGACAGAACGACGGTTTCGGCCGTGCCAGGTTGGGGCGGGTCTTGCGAGCGTGACGGCGGAGTTTGTTGGCCTCGCCGCAGAACGTTTGTTGGCATTCCGTGCCTATGGTCTGGAACTAGGCTGGAGGCGGCCCAAACACCAGAACCGTATTCAGGCCGCCAAACGCGAAGGAATTTGACATTGTATAAGTAACCTCACGATCCCGGCCTTGGTTTGGCACGTAATCTAGGTCGCAGTCGGGATCCGGTTCATCGAGGCCTATGGTGGGGGGAACCCAGTTTTCCTC
This sequence comes from Filomicrobium sp., assembly GCA_030665765.1. Lineage (GTDB taxonomy): Bacteria > Pseudomonadota > Alphaproteobacteria > Rhizobiales > Hyphomicrobiaceae > Filomicrobium. The sequence continues at coordinate 879 of DAOUZE010000371.1, read as the reverse complement.
CATCGCTTTCAGGCAGAGTGTAGCCTCAATGCCGCCCCCAGCACCGAGTGGATGGCCATGCATGGATTTGGTCGACGAGACTGCCAGCTTGTAGGCGTGGTCACCGAAAACTTCCTTTATTGCATTGGTCTCGTTTTTATCGTTGATCGCCGTCGCAGTACCGTGAGCGTTCAGATAATCGATCTTTTCAGCCGTGATCCCGGCATCGGCGAGCGCCATCTTCATGGCTTCGCGGGGACCTTCCACGCCGGGGTTAACCATATCCTTGGCATCTGAGGTGAGGCCAAAGCCCATCAGCTCGCCGAGGATGTTGGCGCCACGCTTCTGAGCGTGTTCGAGGCTTTCGAGGACGAGAATGCCGGCGCCTTCCCCCAGCACCGTACCGTTCCGCTTCTTGGCGAAGGGGAAGCACCCTTGAGGTGAGAGCACGTGCAGTGCCTGCCAAGCCTTCATGGTACCATAGTTGATGACGGATTCAGATGCTCCAGCAATGGCGACATCAACCGCACCGTTGCGAATGTAATCGAAGGCAAGGCCAATGGCGTGAGTCGCGGTGGAACATGCCGAGCAGGTAGCAAAGGTTGGACCCTTGATGCCGAATTCAATGCCGACATGGGCCGATGCGGATGAGCCAATAATACGCAGGAGGGTCAGTGGATGGGTCGCGCGCTTGTTGTGGATGAACAGATCCCGATACGCTGTTTCAAAAGTACACAGACCACCGGCGCCTGAGCCGACGATGCATGCCGCGCGGTAGGGATCGGTCATCGGAATTTCGAGGCCCGACTGTTTCATCGCCTCATCAGCAGCGGCCGCCGCGAACCAGGAATATCGATCGGCATGGATTACAATCTTATCACGCTGGAAATGCTTCAGACG
>DAOUZE010000380.1 GCA_030665765.1 Filomicrobium sp. | reverse complement strand
GGTGTCATTCTTCTTGGAAGAAGATGCATTGCGAGAACTTCATCCAGAAACAAGCAAGACCCAAGACGGGCTGTTAGCGACATTCGACGCCGTCAAAACGCAGTCACGAGGTTGATGCAAAAGTCTCTGGGCGTGCCCGATAGGGATCCTACGCCTGCTCTCCATCTGCGCGTGACTTTTAAAAAATCTATTTCTCTCTGGGTAATTCGACGTTCGACATCGTAGCAAGAAGCAGATGAGCGACAAGCCTAGAGGAGAGCCTCTGCAGAACAGGAGTAAAGGTCATGACGAACTCCCAACAAAAGCGCGTCATCCGCGCGGCGCTAAGCAAGGGTTACCGCTTGGAGAAAGTGGGCAAAGGCTCTCATCACCGTCGGTACTCGATCGTGAATGGATCGGAGAGTTTTCGGGTTCCCTCCGGGATCTCTGGGGACGAATTTACGTTCTCACTTCAGGAAGCGGAAAACTGGCTGATCAACTGTGAGAAATTGGCATCTAGCAAATAGTGGCTTGCCACTCATCCTCGGCCCGCATTACCATGCCGAACAGGTCGCGCGGATCGTCCGGATCGGCAATCATGTCGAGATCGATATAATTTGTAGTATGTGCCAACTGGTCACGTACATACCGCAGCGCTGAAAAATCCTCGATCGCAAAGCCGACGCTATCAAAGAGAGTAATCTGATTGTCGGTGCGACGGCCTTCACTGGAATCTGTCATGACCTGCCACAACTCGGTTACTGCATGGTCTTGGGGGAGCTTTTGAATTTCGCCTTCGATCCGCGTTTGTGGTGCGTACTCAACGAAAATATCCGAACGCAATAGGATGTCGCGGTGCAGCTCGGTTTTTCCTGGGCAATCGCCACCAATCGCGTTGATGTGAACGCCCGTGCCGACCATGTTGTCAGTCAGGATCGTTGCGTATTGTTTGTCTGCTGTGCACGTTGTGATGATCTGCGCACCCTCGACGGCCTCCTGGGATGACTTGCATTTCACGATTGTGATGCCCTTCCCCGAAAGGTTGCGCGAGGCTTTGTCGGTGGCTGTGGCATCGATATCGTAGAGCCTGAAAACATTGATCCCAAGGATCTCCTTAAAGGCCAATGCTTGAAACTCGCATTGCGCCCCGTTACCAATCATCGCCATACAGCGTGAACCTTGTGGCGCGAGATACTTTGCCGCAAGGGCTGAAGTTGCCGCCGTGCGCAGCGCGGTGAGAATCGTCATCTCCGAAAGGAGCATCGGATATCCCGTGCTGACATTTGCCAGCACGCCAAAGGCGGTGACGGTCTGAAATCCTTCACTCATATTCTTTGGGTGACCATTGACGTATTTGAAGCCGTAAACCTCACCGTCGCTGGTGGGCATGAGCTCGATCACTCCTTCCTTGGAATGGGTAGCGAGCCGGGGCGCCTTGTCAAACAGCTCCCATCGTAAAAAATCTTCTTCGACATAAACTGAAAGCTCGGACAGAAACTGTTTGACCCCAATACCGTTCACAAGTTTCATCATGTGCTCGACGCTTACAAAGGGTACCATCGCAAGTTTTGAAGGGGCATGGTTCGGAATATTGGAGGCCACTTTAAAAACTCCTCGTGAGGCAATCGGACATTCTACAGCCCATTAGACTGGCGGTCAGATCAATCTTCAGTTTTACGGTGCGCGCTCGGGCATCAAGGGATGGATGGAATTCAGCCAAGTCAAGGGAAGTGACGCGGCCGCTGTCATGCAACATCTCCATGATCAAATGTGCTTCCCGGAAGGTGGTTCCACTGTCTGGGCCCCTTGTTATGGGCCACTTCGATGTAGAGTTTCCCGGAACGGGTGGAGTTCACCCCGTTTCTGGTCCAGGTGTCATGCGATCTTTCGGGCTTCTTCAAGTTGGGCAGCGTTGTTGTCGATGCTTAAGCGGCCATTTTCGAGATGCCAGCGCGTGTCCGAAGATGGATAAGACCTTCTCAGCCTTCTGGCATATGCGAGGCCAAACATTACCGACCAGCGCCGCATAGTCTCATACGAAACATCGATGTCCGCTCAGCCAGCAGATCCTCGGCATCTCGAAAGCTGAGTGGAAATCGAAAATACGGCCAGGCGGCATGCTGGATAATCTCGACTGGAAAACGGTGACGGCGATAGCAGAGATTGTGCATCGGCCATTGGTAGCTCACGAGCTCCACGCCCAAAATTAGTGGGACAGCCCCCTCCATCGCTTATTGAAATGCGCCGAATGCAGCTAACAGCAGAAATGCAAATGACACCGCCGTCGCTAACATTTGCCCACTGTAAACAAGCCGCTCAATAGGGCCACTCATCGGAAAACTCCAAACATCAGATCCCATTTCGTTGTTCCTTGCGCAGCGTTTGCATTGACCAGTTTCAGTCCAATCACATTAGGCTCGATGCAATTGATGAGTAGATGACAAAGGCAATGATAATCAACGCGATGAGCGCGGGAATCACCACAGGAGGAACAAGCCATACCGACATTTTCATTTCCTCTCTCTTGGTCGCGTTATTGAGGCTATTGCCGCCTCTGGACTTGTCCAGAGGCGGCGTGCATAGCGGCCCGATGCAGGCTTAGATTGACCGCCCCTTTGCGAAAGCATCAACGTCATTCTGCGCCTGCACCTTGTCCAGCTGGTATTTGGATTGGACCTGGGCGACGAGATCATTGTTGTCCTTCAAGGCAGCGATCTCGGCGCTGGAAAACTTGCCCCACTTAGTTTCGACCTCGGCGCGCATGCCAGAGCTGGCGGCGGCCATGGGAATGGCGGCCGGCTGAGAGCTGCTTGTCATCAAAACATCCTTAAATTTGACTTAACCAAATACAACAGAAAGTAATTTCACTTCCATTGCCATGCATTAAGGCGCGCCAATCGTGGCCACAATGCGTCACGCAAAAAAATAATACAAATAATAAATGAGGCAATATTTAGCGGGACTTAATAGTAATTGAGCTACCGCTCACGACTTGTGGAGAGTATTTGAATCTGAATTCAGCTATACTTCGTTTTCCCCAAGTAGTGACAGAGCTATATTTTATTTTTTCTGATCGCATGACCTTCGGTCGAAATTTCTTAGGCTGCCCCTGGCCCCTAAAACAGAGCCACATTAGTGCTGCCATGAACAGGAGGATTGGTTGGCCAGGAAGCGTTGCTCAGACGAAGACATTCTAAAGCTGTTGCGTGAAATCGAACTACATCCGGCTTCAGGAAGTGACGTTTCATCGGCGTGCCGTGCGGCTGGCGTCCGCGACGCGACGTACTACACGTGGCACAAGAAGTTCGGCGGCATGGGACGCTGCCAGTTGTCCGAGCTGAAAGCGTTAGAAAAAGAGAACCGGCGCGCTCACCGCGACCCCTATATGAAATCGGATGCCCCAAAGCCGCTAGTTGGTTCATTCGACACGCATTGCCAGGAAAGATGAAGCTTTGATCTGTTGTCGCTTTAATGCAGCTGGAAGGACTCTCGTTGCTACGGAGTAAGCTCAAACACTAAGACATCATTGCGATATCCAAA
>DAOUZE010000492.1 GCA_030665765.1 Filomicrobium sp. | reverse complement strand
GCGGTATCCAAGTGTGCGCAGCGCCTCAGGCACCGCCTGGTTGATGATTTTGAAGTAACCGCCGCCTGCCAGCTTCTTGAACTTCACCAGCGCAAAGTCGGGCTCGATGCCGGTCGTATCGCAGTCCATGACGAGGCCGATCGTGCCGGTAGGCGCGACCACAGTTGCCTGCGCGTTGCGGAAGCCGTGGCTTTGGCCAAGCTCAATTGCGCGATCCCAGGCGCCCGTCGCGGCTTCGATGAGCGCTTTGTCCGGGCACGCTGCGTGGTCAAGTGGAACAGGATTGGTGGCGAGCTTTTCGTAGCCATCCGCCTGCCCGTAGGCCGCGCGGCGGTGGTTGCGCACGACGCGCAGCATATCGTTGGCATTGGGCTGGTAGCCGGGGAATGGTCCGAGCTCGTTCGCCATTTCGGCCGACGTAGCATACGAGACACCGGTCATGATGGCGGAGACGGCCCCGCAGATGGCGCGGGCGGCATTGGAGTCATAGGAAATACCCGAGGTCATCAACAGACCGCCGATATTGGCAAAGCCCAGACCGAGAGTGCGGTAGCGATAAGAAAGCTCCGCGATGCGCCGGGAGGGGAACTGCGCCATCAGCACTGCAATCTCGAGTACGATGGTCCACAGCCGGCAGGCATGTTCGAAAGCGTCCGTGTCGAACGACTTGTCAGGCCGGCGGAACGCGGTGAGGTTCAAGGACGCAAGGTTGCAAGCCGTGTCGTCGAGGAACATGTACTCCGAGCACGGGTTAGACGCTCGGATGGGTCCGCTCTGGGGGCAGGTGTGCCAGTCGTTGATAGTGGTGTGGAATTGGATGCCGGGATCGGCGGACGCCCATGCCGCATGGCCAATCTGGTCCCACAGATCGCGCGCCTTGAGGGTTTTCGTCGGCTTGTCGGAGAGGCGTGCGGTCAGGTCCCAGTCCTTGTCCTCTTCAACAGCATCGAGGAACGCGTCCGTCACCCGCACAGAGTTGTTGGAGTTTTGGCCGGAGACCGTCAGGTAGGCCTCCGAGTCCCAATCCGTGTCGTAGGTCGCGAAGTCGATGTCCTTATAGCCCTGCTTGGCAAACTGGATGACGCGCAGGACGTAATTGTTGGGCACCTCATCGCGGCGCGCCTCCTTGATGGCGCGTTTCAAAGCGGGGTTCTTGGTGGGCTCGAAACAATCGTCGCCGTCGGCCTCGCAGTTAACGCAGGCCTTCATGATGGCCTTCAAGCGCTTCTGGCAAATCTTGGAGCCGGTAACGAGGGCGGCGACCTTCTGCTCCTCCTTCACCTTCCAGTTGATGTATTCTTCGATGTCGGGATGATCGATGTCGACGACCACCATCTTGGCTGCGCGCCGCGTCGTTCCGCCTGACTTGATGGCGCCTGCAGCGCGATCGCCGATCTTAAGAAAGCTCATGAGACCCGAGGAGCGTCCGCCACCTGACAGGTTCTCGCTAGCGCCGCGCAACTTGGAGAAGTTGGAGCCGGTGCCCGAGCCGTACTTAAAGAGCCGTGCCTCGCGGACCCACAGGTCCATGATGCCGTTTTCGTTGACGAGGTCGTCTTCGATTGACTGGATGAAGCACGCGTGCGGCTGTGGGTGCTCGTAGGCGGAATCGGAAACTGTCAGCTTGCCGGTTTCGTAATCGACGTAGGTATGGCCTTGGCCAGGACCGTCGATGCCATAGGCCCAATGAAGACCCGTGTTGAACCATTGCGGGCTGTTGGGGGCGCCCATCTGCATCGCCAGCATGTAGCGATTTTCATCATAGAAGGCGCGGGCATCGTCTTCAGTACTGAAGTAGCCGCCCTTAAGACCCCAATAGGTCCAGGTTCCAGCAAGACGGTCGAACACTTGGCGAGCATCTGTCTCGCCGCCGAAACGCTCAGGCTCAGGAAGTTCTGCAAGGGCTTGCTTGTCAGGAACTGAGCGCCATGCCCATGAGGGGATTTGTGTCTCTTCTACTTTCTTGAAGTGGCGTGCCACGCCCGCCTTGCGGAAATATTTCTGGGCGAGAATGTCGGCGGCAACCTGGCTCCAGTGTTCAGGTACGAATATGCCGTCGAGGCGAAACACTATGGAACCGTCGGGGTTCTTGATCTCACTTATCGCGCGGCGAAATTTGATCGTCTCGTAGGGCGATTGTCCTGCCTGAGTGAAGCGCCGCGTAATCTTCATCGGTGATCCCCGTCTCGTCGTATCTGGTTGGTGCGCTTCGACG